>NZ_QZEG01000025.1:0-41560 GCF_009917605.1 Anaerotruncus sp. 1XD42-93
AAGGAACCTCGAATCAGGCCCTATTATATTGGGGAAAAGCGGCTGATTACCTTGATGATGAAAATGGATGCTGATATGGTGGTCATGACCATGCCAGACCTGGATAACTTTCATATCAAGCGCAGCTATGTGCGTAAGGACATCGAATATATCTATATCTGCCACGGAATAGGAAGTTCTACCCTATTGCTGAATAAACTCGCTTTGGCACACTATGACACAATTTTTTGTATTGGAGAATATCAGAAGAGGGAGTTCCGACAGGAAGAAGCGGTTTATGGACTTCC
Source organism: Anaerotruncus sp. 1XD42-93 (assembly GCF_009917605.1). Lineage (NCBI taxonomy): Bacteria > Bacillati > Bacillota > Clostridia > Eubacteriales > Oscillospiraceae > Anaerotruncus > Anaerotruncus sp. 1XD42-93. The sequence goes on from NZ_QZEG01000025.1 coordinate 288, forward strand.
TTCAAGAAATTTGATTCCCTGTGGTTATGGACTTTTGGATCGCACAAGGAAGGCATATGCTGAAATGCCGCCATATGCCCGGGAAAAACCGCAGATATTGATTGCGCCATCCTGGCAGACCGACAATATCTTGGACAGTTGTATTGACGAATTACTGGGTTCCTTGTTAACAGGAAAATATAGTGTGATCTTGCGGCCGCATCCGGAATACTGTAAACGTTATCCGCAAAAAATCGCAACATTAAAAAAGAGATATGAACAGCAAATTGGTCCTGATTTTGAGATTCAAACGGATTTTTCTTCCAACGAAACAGTGTTTCAATCTGATCTTGTGGTTACGGACTGGTCAACCATCTGCTATGAATTTTCATTTACGACCAAGCGGCCAACCTTATTTGTGGATACTCCCACGAAAATTATGAATCCGGAGTATGAACGCATCGGGATCATGCCACTGGATATTTTCGTTCGAAAAGCAATCGGGAAATCCATTAGTCCAAAAGAAGCGGGACAAATCCGGCAGACAGTCGATGAGCTGCTTTTAAAAACGGGAGATTATGCAGCATCTATCGAAAATCTGATGAACGAATGCCTATACCATCCGGGGGAAAGCAGCCGGGTAGCAGGAGAGTATATCATTAACCAGATGATTTCCAGACAGACCTCGAGGAAAAAGAGGTGAGCATAGATAAAATGGGGATGGAAGGTTTTATGTATGACCCGCAGATATTTTTAGAGGATATGCTGGCAGATGCACGAAATATCTTCCCAGATATATATGCAGTATTGGTGAAGCCAGAGGAGATGATCTTTGAAGAACGGTCGGCCATGAACTGTTTTTATTGTGGAAAATACAATAGGAACTGGAAATGTCCTCCTAATCTTCCTAAGATTGATTATCCTAAAATGTTTACAGAATATGAATATGGGGCCTTTGTCTACTTAAAATCACCTTTCGCAGATGAAACCTATGAAGATGTTCGTGCACAGTCTTCGATCAGGCTTCATCGGACACTTTTGCGAATGGAGAAATATTTATGGGAGCATGGCAATGCGGTAGCGATTTCATTCGGCGCGGGCTCCTGTAAGCTCTGTAAAGGGGGATGCGGAAAGGAACGATGCAACAATCCGTATGCGGCCAGGAGTCCCTTGGAGGCTACGGGGGTAAATGTGATTAAAAGTGCGGGAAAATACAATATCAGCATAAAGTTTCCACCAAAGGATTTTATTGTGCGTTTGGGGCTTATTTTATGGTAAGGAGGAAAAAGGATGACATACATTTTTTTAGCAGCGGGGCAGGGGTTGCGGCTTTCCCCTTTGACACTGCAAAGGCCAAAGCCGCTTTACAAATTGGATACCAATACAACGGTACTGCAAAGAATGATTAGCCTGATCCGGGAGTTCGATCATCAGGCAGAGATTGTGGTAGTTCTTGGCTATATGGCTGGGGATATCCGGTCTTGCCTTGATAACGATGTGCACTGTTTGATCAATCCCTTTTATAAGGTTACAAATTCGATCGCATCCTTGTGGTTCGCGAGGGAATATCTAGCACGTGACCATGTCACCATCATCAATGGAGATATTGTTGTAGAGAAGGAGCTGGCACGGACAATATTATGTAAAGCGACGGAGAAACCACTCGTGCTGATTGACAGTTCAATCCGGAATAATGGAGATTATAATGTCCAGGTGAAGAATGAAAAAATACTGGTCATGAGCAAGGAACTGAATGAATACTATGGGGAATATGCCGGAATTACACAGCTCGACAGGGGATCAGCACGAAAGCTGAGTCAGCAGATCGCCCAGATGGTAATGGGTGGATTTTACGATCAGTGGTATGAAGATGCACTGGTACAGATGATTTTCAATGAAGATTTTGTCCTGCATTATCAGGATATCAGCAACTATAGATGGACAGAGGTAGATTCCGTCAGCGATATGATGCTGGCCAAGACAATACATTTGGATAATTAGGTTCTTCTTAATAAAGAGAAACAAGTGCACAGACGGATATACAAATCCAGTCTGTGCGCATTTTTTTACGCGCCCCCGCCGCACTTATTTAGGCAGGAACCCAATTTTTTTATAGACCTTATCCAGCGTCCGCTGGGAGAACTTTTCGGCTTTCTCCGCGCCCGCCTTATAGCAATCCTCTAGGTAAGCCTTTTCCTTCATATAGCTGCCATACTGCTCCTGGATTGGGCGCAGCTCCTCGCAGACTGCTTCGCCTACCGCCTGCTTGAAATCGCCATACCCTTTACCCGCGAATGCCTGCTCGATCTGCTCAAAGCTCTGCCCAGTGACTGCGCTGTAAATCGAGATCAGGTTGTTGATTCCATCCTTCCCCTCACGCCAACAGACGCATCCTTCCGAATCAGTGACTGCACTTTTGAACTTTTTCATAATTGTTTCAGGGCGGTCGAGGATGCTGATAAACGCCTTGGGATTGCCATCGCTCTTGGACATCTTTTTCGTCGGTTCCTGGAGCGACATCACCTTTGCTGCGAGTTTGGGGATATACGGTTCGGGGATGGTAAACACATTCCCATAGATCCCGTTGAACCGCTGCGCGACATTGCGGGCCAGCTCGACATGCTGCTTCTGGTCGGTCCCAACAGGAACGAGGTCAGCCTGATAGAGCAGGATGTCCGCCACCATCAGCACTGGATAGGTGAACAGTCCGGCATTCACATTCTCGGGATGGCGGGCGCTCTTGTCTTTGAACTGGGTCATCCGGCTCAACTCTCCAAACTGGGTATAGCAGGCCAGGACCCAGTTCAGTTCAGCGTGGGTTTTGACATGGCTCTGGATAAATGCGATCGACTTTTCCGGGTCAATCCCGCAGGCGAGCAGCAGCGCATAGGCAGAGAGGGTATTTTCCCGTAGGGCTTTGGGATCCTGCCGGACGGTGATCGCGTGCTGGTTAACGATCGAATAGCAGCAGTTGTATTCTTCCTGCATCAGCTTCCAGTTGCGAACCGCACCCAGGTAGTTGCCCAGAGTGAAGATTCCGGTCGGCTGGATGCCGGAAAAGGTGATTTTTTTGTGATTGTTCTGTTCCATGGCAATCTTTCCTTTCAAATTAGAATCGGTCAGGCGGGATACCATTCACGGGTAAGCTGTCCGAGAATCTCGATCCCCTTGACGATTGCCTGATCGGTGGGGGTGGAGAAGTTGAGGCGGAACGCACGACAAGGGGCGGTCTGGTCGGCGAGGAAGGCCGAGCCTGGCACGATCGCGACCTTTTTTTCGACTGCCCGGTTGCAGAATGCCATCATGTCGGCGCCCTCGGGCAGGGTGCACCAAACGAACAGGCCGCCCTCTGGTACGGTGTAGGAAACCGCCGGGGAAAACTCCTTTTTGATGCAGTCGAGCATCAGGCTGCACTTGCGCTTGTAGATTTCCTGGATTTTGTGGATATGCGCTTCAACATCGCAGGTGGTGAGCCAGCGCTCACAGATCATCTGAGCAAGCATATTGGTATGCACATCGGAACACTGCTTTCCGACCGTCATTTTGGCGATCAGCGGTTTGGGAGCGGCGACAAACCCGACCCGGATACCGGGTGCAAGCAGTTTGGAGAAGCTGCCGACATAGATCACAGCGCCGCTTTCATCGAACGACTTGATGCTGGGAACCGGCTCACCGGAGCAGCGCAGATCGCCGTATGGGTTGTCCTCCAATATAAGGACGTTATATTTTTCGGCGAGGCGGAGAACCGCTTTCCGCTTTTCGAGGGAGGTGGTGATACCCGACGGATTTTGGAAGTTGGGTATCATATAGAAGAGTTTGACATTGGGCTGCTCCCTCATCGCCTGCTCGAGCTTTTCCAGATTGACCCCGTCAGGCTCCATCTCGACCCCGACCAGGTTGCAGTTGTAGGAGCGGAAGCAGTTCAGACATCCAATAAACGACGGGTCCTCGCAGAGAACAGTATCCCCCTCATTGACCAATGCCTTGGCGGTGAGGTCGGCGCCCTGCTGTGCCCCTGAAATGATAATCAGCTCGTTGTCCCGCATCGGGATGCCGTAATGGGTTTCGAGCAGTTTTTTACAGGCATCACGCAGGGGCATGTATCCCTCGGTAACCGAATATTGCAGGGCCATGATCGGCTGTTCAGCGAGTATTTCCGCCGCGATCCGCTGTACATCCGCGACCGGGAAGGCATCCGGAGCCGGATTGCCTGCGGCGAACGATATGACCGATGGGTCGGAGGTGGATTTTAAAATCTCCCGGATCAGGGAGGGTTGAAGGGTGGCCATCCTGTCGGAAAATTGATAAACCATGGTTATGTACGACCTTTCTGCCAAATGGCTGAACGATATAAAAATGATCCTGCATGTTTTCAAAAGCTCCCAAGCAGCGCGGGCAGCGTACGTATGGAATTTATTTTAGCATAAATCCCATTTGTTTTCAATCCTTTTACGCGGATGCATGTCCGCAAAATCCGACACCCGCTTTAGACAACTTCTGCGCCCCACCCTCTTTACAATAGGTAGAAACAGATAAACTTTTCAGTATATGAGGAATGGGTGAATTTTATGCAGAACAGAACAGGAGCAGCCGGAGCGGCATTGGGGGCGCGGGCGCGGCAGACGCTGCGTGCACACCGGCTGGAGATGGAGTATCTTGTATGTGCGGTAACCGGCTTCCTTTCAGCGAATGCGTTTGTACTGGGTGGCCTGGCGCCTTTTGGGGTTGCGTTTGCGGCTGCGGCCAAAAAGAAGGATTATGCAGCAGCCGTTTTGGGAGCGACGCTTGGATATCTCGCCTCGTTCCGTCTGGTAACCAATATTAAATATGTGGCGGCGATGCTCCTGCTCTTTCTGCTGCGCTGGGGAGGGGAGAGCGGGTCGTTTGCCAGAAGCCTGCGCATTCCGCGTCTGGCATTCTGCGCTGCTGCTCTGGGAATCCCGTCCCTTGCGCTGATGGTGATTTCAGGCGGAGGAATCTACGACCTGCTGCTTGCGGTCTCGGAGGTCCTTCTTGCCTGCTGTGCAGGATATTTTTTCTCCCGTACGATCCACGCGATGGAGGAAGGGCTTGAAAATGCCCGTCAGTCGGACATCACCAGTGTGATGATTACCTTTTGCATCGCGATTCTTGCACTGGTCAACCTGCACCTTTTCGGACTTTCGGTTGGTCGGGTGCTCGCCTGCCTGACCATCCTGCTCGCCGCACAGGCTGCACGCGAAGCAGGCGGTGCTATTGCAGGGGTCGCGGCAGGGGTGTCCGCAGGATTGCTCGGCGGCGGACAGGCGTTCCTGATGGGCACCTATGGATTTGGCGGGCTGCTCGCAGGGGTGTTTGCCCCGCTTGGTAGGTTTGCATCGGCGGGGGTGTTCATCCTCATCAACCTGTTTGCGATGCTCGCTTCCCGTTCGGGTGCGGACTACCATCTGCTTGCGGAAATCTTTGTCGCCAGCGCTTTTTCGATGCTGATTTCGACCGAACGGATGCAGCGTCTGGCAATGCGTGGGACACAGGGTGACGCGGTACAGGAGGATACCTATCGGGAGATGCTCACCGGGCGGATCGAAAATATTTCGGGCGCGCTGCGGGATGTCGCAGAGACCACCCGCAGGGTGAACGAGAAGCTGGCAGGGATGGTCAGCGGAGATGTCTCTTCGGTCTACCATTGCGCGGCGGACGAGGTCTGCCGCCGGTGCCGCAACAGGACGGTCTGCTGGCAGCTTCGATACAGCGATACCAGCAATGTGATGAACGATATGCTCGGGGTGCTCCGCAGAACCGGCCGGCTTTCCGAGCTGGATTTCCCGGACTATTTTGCGCGGGCCTGCCCCAGCCTTGCCGTACTTTCCGAGCAGATCAGCCGGAAATTTGCAGAATTCACCGCGCGGGAGACGATGCGCCGGAAGGTCGCACAGGTGCGCGGGGTGGTCACCGACCAGTTTGAAGGGATGGCCCTGATGATTGATTCGATGGGGCGGGAACTGGGCGCGCTTGCCGCGCAGGACAGCCAGACCGCCGCACAGGTCAGGACATATCTGGAATCTCTCTCGGTGTTTCCGGACCGGGTTTCCTGCACCCTAGACAGCGGCGCCAATATGACCCTCGAGCTGGTCATTCCAGTCTATAAATTCAACCGCCTGGGCGCGGAAGAGCTGACCTGCGGGCTTTCCGAGCTATGCGGACGGGAATTTGAGCTGCCAGCCAGGCGGGACTCGCTCGACAAAACCATCTGCACCCTGACCTTCACCGAAAAGGCATTTTACACGGTGCGGTGGGGCGCTTCCCAGGCAGGCAGCGGGGAGTCCCGTCTCTGCGGCGACAGTTACAGCTACGCAGACCCGCAGGTGGGGCGGGTCAACATCATCCTCTCGGATGGGATGGGGAGCGGCGGCGCGGCGGCAGTTGATTCGACAATGACCGCTGAACTGCTCAAACGGCTGATCGAAGCGGGAGTGAGCCTGGACGCAGCGCTGAAGCTGGTCAATTCGGCCCTGTTGGTCAAGTCGGGGGAGGAGTCGCTCGCCACCATCGATATCACCGGGGTGGATCTTTACACCGGCTGTGCCGAGTTCTATAAGGCGGGCGCTGCACCGACCTTCCTGCGCAAGTCGGGCAAGGGGGGATATGTCGAATCGAGCTCGCTGCCGGTGGGCATCTTGGGCGGGGTCAGCTTTGAGAAAAACGCGGTTACCCTGCGCGAAGGGGATGTGATCCTGATGGTCTCGGACGGGGCGGTCACCAGCGGATATGGATGGATTGTCAGCGAATTGGAGCACTTCTCCGGGGACGATCCCAAAGAATTGAGCGAACGGATTGTCACCGAGGCGAAACGCCGCCGCAACGACGGCCACGAGGACGATGTGACGGCGATCGCTGTCATTCTGGAGCGCTGCTGAGCCTTACTTTTCCAGAGGCTCTGATCTCCAACATGCGTTTGACATCCTCATACAGGGCGTCGTGATTTTCCAATTCGATCATCAGCCATTTTTGCCCATTGCCTTCTTGGGTATCCCGATAGATCTGCTGGATTTCGGGGCGGAAGGAGGGAAGCGCTGCTTCGAAACGCTCCTTTTCCTTTCTACCGATGACAACCATTACAGCAAAGGTATTTTCTCTCGGGTATACCGTACATAAAGACCGGCCCCCTTTTTGGAACCTGATGTTCCATCCAGGCTCCCAACTGCATTTGCTGAAGGCAAGCGCTGGTTTTGCGCGGTAGTTTTTTTCCAGATATGCGCAAAAGGTATCCCACAAAGGGTTATGGATATAATCACTGATTTCAGCCATGGAAGGGGGATAGGCGTGGTTTTCTCTGCAAATCATAAAACGGAACCTCATCTTTCAAATTTGGGGGAGTTTGACGCAGGAGGCTTTTTCACCTGCAAAAAGCCTTCGGTGGGTTGGAAGAATCGGGTGAAATTTTGAGAACGCTCTGGTGGATTGGACAGAGCAAAAACCAGCGCCCCGGCCCGGAGGCGGGAACGCTGGAACATTTTCTCAGTCACAGGGAGGAGATCAAAGGAAGTTGCCGACCTCAAACATCATCACGAACCGGAACGATTCCTCTTCAAGGACGGTTTTTTTCGTGGTGGAACGGTCTTCATTGACCTCCTGCACCGATACCTTGGTTGGCGCGTACCGGTTATAGAGGGAAAACTCATTCGCAATCTTCGAAACCGCCCCGAGGCTCGAGACGAGCACAAGCGGGGTATCCTCGGTGACAAAACGCTCATAGGCGGGATCCTGATTGTTGTCAAAATCGTCTACAAAATGGTACAGTCCGTTTTCACCGACCGGTGCATTTTCAAGCAGGAAGGGCATCGCGCTCGTAACACGGGAGAGCGCTGGAAAATAACTGTTGAACGGCACCTTTCTCATACTGAGTGCGGTCATGTTTTCCCGGCGGGTTTCGGTCTTTTGCAGGGTAGCCCGCTTTTCGTTGGCGGTGACCGTCCAGTACTCCGCCTGGTTGTTCGAGACAAGATTGACCATATGGATGGTCAGATTGGTTACAATCCCGCTGCTGGTGCCGTTGTCCTGCACAGTCATGGTGCTGTCGAGGGTCAACAGTTTGGAGGCGTTGTCCTGTCCGATAATCCGGATGATCTCCTGCATGGTATCCTTCTGAAGGACCGATGCGGCTGTGGTATCCTGTAACCTGGTGGTATTCATCTGAAGCTGGACGAATGAGATCAGGCGGGAGATGCCGAGAAGGAGCAGCACAAAGAGTGCAAACCCGATGATCCCCACCATGATGATTCTGCGTTTATAGACCGGCTTGAGCCGTTTGAACTGTGCGTAAGTCAGACCCATTTTTCCATACACCGCCTGCATTGAAAGATAAAACTGTCTATCCCTATTATAATGCATCTGAAAAGAATGTCAAATCCCGTCGAACGGGAATTTTAACCGCCCGGAATCTGTCGAAAAGATGCAGTGATCCCATTTTTCAGACAGTCCCCAGGCCGGTGGTGCGCGCATAGTGGAAGAGGTATTGCTGGGCGATCCCCTCGTATCCTCTGGCACAGTCAGGGAGGCCATCCGGATAGAGGCGCTCCATCACCCGCCGCATCCAGACGTCGATTGGGAAACACTCCACCCTGCCGCACCCGTAAAGCAAGGCGCAGTCCGCGACCTTGACCCCCACGCCAGTGATCCGGGTGAGCATCGCGCGGGCTTCGGGAAGCGGCAGGGAGCAGCAGGCTTCCAGATCTACCTGCCCGGAAACGACCTTTTGTGCCGCATCCACCAGATAGCGGGCGCGAAATCCCGCACGCAGCGGGGCGAGGTCGGCAGGGGAACAGGAGGCGACCGCTTCAGGCGAGGGGAACGCGAACCCGCCGCCCTCGGCAGGCTCCCCCAATAGTTCGCAGAACCGGGAGACAATCCCCTTAATTCGTTTGACATGGTTGTTCTGGCTGATGATGAACGAGGAGAGCGCCTCCCACGGTTCCTGACGCAGCACCCGGATGCCAGGCGCATACTCGACAGCCCGGGCAAGAGCGGGATCGGAGGAAAACCGGCGTTTGAGAGCAGCGTAATCCCGTCCAAGATCGAAATAGGGGTGCCAGACCTGCTCGAAGGAGGCGCGGCTGATCCCCCAAAGCCGCACCGCATCCCCTTCCCGGGAGATGCGGCAGCGTTTTTTGTGCGCAATGCCGATAAAACTGCCGTCCATTTGTTCTTCCCAACGAAAAGCCTGTCCGCAGTCGAGGGTCTGCGCAAGATCAAAATCAGGCATATCCGGCAGGAGAACACCCGATTCGTCGAAAGTTGCGGGGATTTGCAGCGCAGATTTCAGCAAGATTTTCCCTCCTTGTGCAAAAGTGGAATGCCATCAGTATACCAGATTGCAGCGCAAAAGAAAATAAAAATTCCTCAGAAAATTTTATGGAATTCTACGAAAATATACGGACATATCCGGCTGGTTGATTACAGATGGTAATCAGCCGCCGGCTTTTTTGGAATGCTGGGAAAAATGGGATGTGCAAAACTTTGTGGAATCTGTGAAAACTTTTCCTGGTGGAAAACCGCTTGTAATCGAATGGTTTTCTACAGTTTCCACTGACTTTTCCACTGGTTTGAGGGAATTCAGAAGGTTTTCCACTACGTTTTCAACGGTATGTTAATACTTTCGGTGTATTCAGCCTGATACAGGCGGTTTTTGTTTTTGTATAAAATGACGCTTGACAAGGGAATAATTCCATTAGGGCGGTAAAAAATAGATTGGACAAATCCGGAAAGGGGAGAAGCCTATGTTGAAAGGGGTCAGTCAGAAGGTAATCGAGGTAGTCCACACCGATAACCGCTATTTTGAGAAGGCAATCCTGTTCCTGCGGCCTGCCGCACAGGGGGAGGATAAAGCAAAACTGAAACTGCATGCAGGGGAGTATCTGGGGCAGATCGACTTTGCTCCCCAGAATCACGCCAAAAAGAAGCTGTCTGCGGGCGACCTGATACGTATAGCCGTTGCCGCGCTGGCTGGTGCGGCGGTCGCCTGCCTGTTTTTCCTGCTGTAACGCCGGGTGCGCCCTTGGGTCAGGGCGCCCTTTTGCGTTCCGAACAAAAAAATATTGCGCCCACCGGTTGGAATTCGGCCCGAAATATGCTATGCTAATATACGTATCGAAAAAAGAAAACTTTTTCGAAAGGTTAGGGGCGCGGCACAGACGGTTGCCGGACAGCTCTGTATAGGACGGATTTGCGTGCCGGAACCCCCGGCACGGTTGGCAGGAGGTTACTGTTTTATGGGAAATTCCAACCCCAAACACGACCGGGAAGACGATACGCTGGTTCTCGGGCGCAATGCGGTGGTTGAGCTGCTGCGCGGAGGACGGGAGGTCGAATGCGTCTATCTCTGCGACGATGTACCCGCCAGAGGGCAGCCGCTCTCACGGATCGCCGGGCTGGCGAAGGAAGCGGGGGTACCGGTCAAGCGGGTGGATTCCCGCAAGCTGGACCAGCTCGCCGGCGGGCTGAACCATCAGGGGGCTGTGGCGGTAGCCGCAGCGTTCCGATACAGCACGATCGACGAGATCTTCGCACGTGCAGGAGAGGAGCCCCCTTTTCTTCTGATCGCAGATTCGATCGAGGACCCGCACAACCTCGGTGCGATTATCCGCACCGCAGAAGCCGCAGGTGCGCATGGGATTATCATTCCCAAGCGGGGCAGCGCCGGGCTGACGCCGATTGTCGGGCGTACAAGCGCAGGTGCGGTCGAGCATCTGCCGGTTGCGCGGGTGACCAACCTTGTCGCAGCTATCCGGCAGCTCAAGGAACGCGGCGTCTGGATATTTGGTGCAGACATGAATGGAGGACGGTGGGAATCTACCGATCTGACCGGCAGTATCGGGCTGGTGATCGGTTCGGAGGGGTTCGGCCTCTCCCGATTGGTGCGGGAACACTGCGACGGAATCCTCTCTCTTCCAATGTGTGGGAAGATCAATTCGCTGAATGCCTCAGTTGCGGCTGGTATTCTGCTTTATGAGGTGGTTCGCCAGCGTACAAAATGAGCGTCCGCTTTGCAGCCTGGATGTTTTGCCAGGTTGCGGGAATTTGTTCAGTATTTATGCAAGGGGGCTTTTTCTCTTGCAAAAGCCCCCTCTTGCCGCTTCGCGGCAATTCACCCGAAAAAAGCGCTTCACAGGATAAAGCGTTCCGCCGCGTGCGCGCGGCGGCGGGAGCTCCGCCCCTCGACCCCGCAATTTTTTGAAAAAAATTGAGTAAAACTTTAGTTTTAGGAAAAAAGCGGTACCCGGCCCGGAAGGGAGGGGCCTACGGGGAGGGGTCGCCGACCCCTCGCCCGTAAGGCAAACTGAGGGGGCGTCGCGCGAAGCGCGCTTCGGGCTGAAAGCCCGAGAAGCCCCCCGAAGAAGGGCGCTTGCGCCCCGGAAGTTTGGGCTGGAACCCAAACTTCCGTTGCCTCACTGCCCCTCGACCCCGCAATTTTTTGAAAAAAATTGAGTAAAACTTTAGGTGTTGAACAGGTTTTGAGATTTTGTCCGTTTTTGCTCCGTTCAAGGAGATATCGCTGCGCGTCGGTTGGCCTATGTGCGCCGTTCGGCAGTTTTTATGGTAAGTTGCCGCCCGGAGAGCGGCAGGAAGGGGATTGTGAAAGTCCCTCTGTTTCAAGAGATCAACCACCGGCACAGACCGGCAGATTCCAGTTAGAAGGAGGGAACTGTTTGATATGGCGCCAGACTATAATGTAGATGATATTTTGGAGGAAATCCGCAGAAAAAAACAGCGGGAAGCGCAGCAGGCGGGCGGGGATACATATTCCGCGCCCTCTGCGCCGCGTCAGACCTCTGTGCCCCGCCAGCCCTCTGCGGCGCCCCGTCCGCGTCCCGCGCAGCAGCCGCCACAGACGGATGCTGCCTCCGGACGCCAGCCGGCGCGCCCTTCCTCCACGAGGCAGCAGGCGGGAGCCCCTTATTATGCGCCGCGCGCCCACAGCAGCGGGGCAGGAAAGGCGCAGACGCCACCTTCTGCGGCAAGGCCGCGCCGCCCACAGGAACCGGGACAGACGCCGTCCCATCCGGCAGGGCAGGTGCGCCGCTCGCAGCAGCGCGCGGAGGATGGTGGATACCCTCCCGCCGGCCGGCGCGCTCCGGCATCCCGGCGTACGCCCGACCCAACCGCCGCGCAGGGGGAGACTTACGGCGAGGGGTTCAGTTTTCGTGCTTCCGAGCCGTCCGCGGCAGAACCCCAGCAGCAGGAGCGGACGAAAACAGGCGGACAGAAGTTTGGCGGTGAGGAAGAACCGTTTCAGCTCAATTTTTCGCTCGACGATGGGCCTTCCGCCGGCGCACCCCGCCCCGCTGATGCAACCCGCATGGATATCCCGATCTCCAAACGCAGGAAGGAAGCGGTTGATTCCACACAGGAGATGGAACCGCCGGTTCCATCCAAACGTTCCCGCCGCTCCCGCCGGGAGCGCCCCGAAAGCATCGTCCAGTCCCAATGGAAGGACAGCTATGCCGAACAGGAGCGCTATGAACAGGAGGAGGCATCCGACGATGATTTTGCTTCCCCTGCCGATGCCCCCTATGTCGCAAAGGACCTCAAGTCGATCCGGATCGGCCTGATGGTCAAATTCCTGCTCACCCTGATCCTTGGGGCGGTTTCAGCCTATCTGGCTTTTTCACTGCGGATGCTGCCGTTTGGGAAACTGCTTGGGCTGAAGGACGACTATCGGCTGGCGCTTCCGCCGTTCATGTGGCCGGAAGAGGATATGCGAGTCTTTCTGATTGTCAACCTCGTGGTGATGGTGCTGGCGGCGATTGTTGCCAGCAATGTGGTCGGCAGCGGTTTTTCCGCCTTTTTCCGGCTGCGTGCCGACTCGGATTCCCCTGCCGCCCTCGCAACGCTGGGAGCGCTTGTGCAAGGGATTGTGCTGACCATCTTCCCGGATACGGTGCTTGAGAGCGAGCACATCAGCCTCTATTTTCCGGTCGCGATCTTCGCCCTTGCCTGTAACCTGGCAGGCAGGCTGGTGATGATGCGCCGGGTCGAGCGGAACTTCCGGTTCCTCACCTCCAACAAGGAGAAGTATGCGCTGGCGCAGATCCAAAGCCGCGATTTTGCCCGCGAGTTTTCACGCGGGCTTGGCCCGGACGTCGATAAGGTTGCCTACAGCGCGCCTGCGGGTTTCTTCTCCGGCTTCCTGGATAAAAGCTACGCGCCCGATTACAGTGACTCGTTCAGCCGGCTCTCGGTGCCGATCGTATTTGTCCTCAGCATCGTGGTCGGGGTAGGCACCGCGCTCTTCGCCAAAAGCGGGGATGTCGATGTCGCAAATACTGCGGTCTCGGCATTCGCGGCGGTGCTCTGCATCACGGCGCCGTTCGCGGGCGCGATCTTCCCCAATCTCATGCTCGGCAGGGTTTCCAAACAGCTGATCCGCCGCGGTGCGATGCTGACCGGCTATGAATCCGCGGAGGATTTTGCTGACACCAGTGCAGTGGTGGTCAGTGACAAAGATCTTTTCTCGTCCGAGAGCGTTATGCTTCACGGCATGAAGGTTTTCGCCGAAAAGCGGATTGACGAGGCGATCCTTGACGCGGCGAGCGTTATCCTTTCGTGCGACGGGATCATGTCTGCGGCATTCATCAACATGATCGGCGGCAAACGCTCGATGCTCAAAAAGGTTGACAGTGTGGTATACGAGGATGGGATGGGGATTTCAGCCTGGGTGGACGGAAAACGGGTGCTGATCGGCAGCCGTGAGCTGATGCAGAACCACGACATTGCCGCCCCTTCCAAAGATTTTGAAAGCCGTTATGCCCGTGATGGGCGGCGGGTCCTGTATATCTCCAACTCCGGGGAGCTTTCCGCGATGTTTGTAGTCAGCTATAACGCCGATCCTGCCGCAATCGAGTCGATCCGCGAGATGGAGCGCAATGGGATCGCAATTATCGTTTATACCACCGATCCCAATATCACCAACGATCTGGTTGCGATGGAATTCGGGATCAAGCGGACCCGCGTCCGGGTGCTGCCCGCAAAGCTGCATGGCGAATATGCGTTTCTCGTGCGTCCGAAAGAGCGGATTGCGGCCAATGGCGTGCATTCGGGCGGCCTGCGCGGGGTCAGCCTGCTGATGCGTGCGTCCAATGCGGTGCGAAAATCGGTGATGACTGCAACGATCGTGCAGGTCGTTGGGATCATTGTCGGCTATGGGCTGGTTACGCTCATGTCATTCACCGGCTCGCTGGCGTCGGCTTCGTTCTGGGTGATCCTGCTCTTTAACCTCGCATGGATGCTGGTGACGCTGGTCACTGCGTCGATCCAGAAATCCTGAGAGGCTGTTTCAGAATTGTCGGAAAGACGAAGGGGATTTTTGGGAATCCGTATTCAGAATCGGAGAATGCCAGATGGGCAAGGTGGTTTATTAACCTGTCCGGATGGCATCGAACGGTTGTGAATACGGGTTCTTTCCCTGTAAAAGGCGTTCTTTTATCATCAGGCTTGCGGCAGTTTATCCGGCTGTGTTCCGTTGCGGAAACCGTAGCTGGTGATTCCGACGTAAGCGCTGATCGGACAATGTGCGCGGCAGGAGGCGGTAAGAAATGAGAAAATGTCCGATGAGAAACAAACTTTAAAGGAAGGAGGAACAAGGATGGACAGACGGCGCAGGCTGCTCCAAAAGCAGTTGGATGCAGCAGTCCGGGAGGAAACCCGGCTGCTTTCCCCCAAGGCTCCGGGACGTCTGGAACAGACGATCCGCAAGGCGGAAGAAAGATTCCCGCCGGGTGCGGTCTCAGCGCTGCAAAAGGCGTTTGGGCTGGGGTTCGAAAAGGTGTTTGCATCAGGGACAGGGGTGATCGAATGGACGATCCAACCTGAAAAAAGCCGGAAAGCGGCGCAGCATGCGGCCGCCCCCCTAAAGACCGGGCGCGTCAGATCCGGCCTGCGCGGAATCGAGCGGCAGGCGAGGCGGCGTGTCCGGGGGAACCGGGCACTGACTGCGGCGGAGGGTGCCGCACTTGGCCTGCTTGGAATCGGGCTTCCGGATATCCCGATTTTTGTCGGGATGCTTTTGAAAACCGTCTATGAGGTGGCGGTTGCCTACGGATTTTCGTATGAACCGGAGGAGGAACGTCTATACATCCTTCAGCTGCTTTGTGCCGCACTCGCTGGGGACGGGCGGATGTACAGCGCACAGGCCGACCGTACTGCCTTCCGGCTCGGGAATGGGAAGTCCCCGGACGGGGATCTGGATACCTGGATTGCAGCCGCTTCACAGCAGCTTTGTCTGCGTCTGCTGGCGGTGAAGGCGGTGCAGGGCCTGCCGCTTGTTGGTGTGGTGGGCGGCGGATTCAATTGGGCGGTGCTTGGGCGGACCGGACGGTTGGCCCGGATCAAGTACCGCAAGCGGATGTTGTCCAGGATGCTTGATGTTGTGCAAAATTAACAGGAATTTTGGTTTTATTTATACGTGCAATCTGCTCGGTTTTACTTGCTTAAATCATCGGTAAACTGTATAATATGGTTATCATGTCGTAAATATCGCGGGGGCATCGAGGGGATTCTGTCCAGAATTACCAGTTTCAACCGCCCCGAGGCGGATAAAAAGGAGTGTATTACTTTATGAGACAATACTTAGCGGGTAAGATCAGGAACGTTGCGATTGCCGGTCACGGCGGGTGCGGAAAGACCTCTCTGGCAGAGGCTCTGCTGTTCAAGGCCGGTGCGACCGACCGTCTGGGCAAAACCAATGACGGGAATACGGTCTGTGATTTTGACCCGGAGGAGATCAAACGCAAGGTATCGGTCTCGAGTGCGGTCGCTCCGTTCGCGTGGGGAAGCGTCAAGATCAACCTGATCGACACCCCCGGACTTTTTGATTTTGCCGCTGGCTTTTATGAGGGCGTGCGCGCGGCGGAAAACGTCCTGATCTGCGTTTCTGCGCGGTCGGGCGTGTCGGTTGGCACCCAGAAGGCGTACAAGCTCGCGGAAAAACTCGGCAAATCCAAGATGTTTTTTGTCAACAAGATGGATGCCGACCACGCGGACTTCTACAAGGTGCTTGAGGAGCTGAAAACTGATTTCGGTCCGTCGGTCTGCCCGATCGTCGTGCCGGTCGTCGAGGACCACAAGGTCCAGTGTTATGTCAACCTGGTTGACAATAAGGCATACCAGTACAATGCCAAAGGCGAGCCATCTGAAGTTGCAATGCCGGATCTGGAGCACCGTCTGGAAGGTCTGATTGCCGCGATCAGCGAGGCGGTCGCCGAGACCGACGAAACCCTCTTTGAAAAATATTTTTCGGGCGAAGCGTTCACCCGGGATGAGATCATCAAAGGCATCCATGATGGTGTGCATAGCGGTGCGATCACCCCGGTGCTCTGCGGTTCGGCAGTCACCCTGGAGGGGATTGACATGCTGCTCGATTCGCTGGTGGATCATCTGCCGTCCGCATGGGAAGCGGGCGCCGAGATGGCGACCGACGCGAACGGCGAGCCGGTCGAGATCGACTGCACCGACGAAGCTCCCCTTGCGGCCTACATCTTTAAAACGGTCGCAGACCCGTTTGTCGGCAAGCTCTCCTATTTCAAAGTCGTTTCGGGCAAACTGTCCGGGGAGTTCACCCCGGTCAACTCCCGCACCGGTGCGCAGGAACGGATGGGCAAGCTGGTCTACATGACCGGTAAAAAGCAGGAGGACACCGCATTCATCACTGCGGGCGATATTGGCGCTGTCACCAAGCTGAGCGGCGCCGTCACCGGCGACACCCTTTGCGATCCCAAGCGGGTGGTTTCGTTCGAGCGGGTTGCGTTCCCGGAGGCGTGCCTTTCGATGGCGGTCAAGATCAAGCAGAAGGGCGACGAGGGCAAGGTCGCACAGGGGATGGCGCGTCTGATCGAAGAGGACCCAACCATCGGATTCGAGCAGAACAACGAAACCAAGCAGCAGTTGATTTCCGGTCTGGGAGAGCAGCATATTGATGTGATTGTTTCCAAACTGAAAGCGAAGTTTGGCGTAGATATTGGCCTGGATAAAGTTCGTGTTGCATATCGCGAGACGATCCGCAAAACGGTCAAGGTACAGGGCAAACACAAGAAACAGTCGGGCGGCCATGGACAGTATGGAGATGTCTGGATCGAGTTTTCCCCCTGTGATGATGAAGGGCTGGTGTTTGAAGAGAACGTGTTCGGCGGATCGGTGCCGAAGAACTTCTTCCCGGCGGTGGAAAAGGGCTTGCAGGACTGTGTCAAACACGGTGTTCTGGCGGGCTATCCGATGGTCGGCCTGAAGGCGGTTCTGCTCGACGGTTCCTACCATCCGGTCGATTCCTCCGAAATGGCGTTCAAGATGGCGGCTTCGCTTGCGTACAAGGCAGGTATGCCGCAGGCTTCTCCCGCGCTGCTCGAGCCGATCGGCAACCTCAAGGTCTATGTTCCGGACAGCAATACCGGAGATATGATCAGCGAGCTGAACAAGCGCCGCGGTCGTGTGCTGGGGATGAACCCGTCGGACGATGGTTTGCAGATGGTCGAAGGAGAGGTTCCGATGAGCGAGATGGATGATTTCGCGACGGTGCTTCGTTCCACCACCCAGGGCAGAGGCTGGTTCACCTTCAAGTTCGAGCGGTATGAGCTGCTGCCCGCAAACCTCGAAGCAGCTGTCATCGAGGAAGCAAAGAAGCGCAGCGAAGCAGAATAAAGAACTGTAAAGGCTGGTTGAATTGGAGGCCGGGGCAAAGTCCCCGGCCTTTTTGCATTTTGCTGTGTAAAAATTCAAATAATTTCCCCGCCAAGGACATATATATGGAAATAAGATTTCTTATTATGGAGTTGTTGGGGAGGTAACATTGATGTTTACAATCACATTCCGGGTGACCAAAAAGCAGCTTGCGGCGGCTGCCGCAGCGCTGGTGCTTGCATTTGCAGGGGGGCTATGGGCAAAGTCTGCGCTGTCTGAGCTTGCGGGGGACGTGGTGCAGGCTCCTGCCGAGGTCAAGATCGAAAAGACAGCCGCTAAGACCAACGAACAGCGGGTCTCGTTTTTGGAGTCATTCGGCTGGGAGGTCGAGCCGGAGGCGGAGGAGATTCTTGACGTGTTGATCCCCAAGGAGATGGACGACGTTTTCTCGAATTACAACGAGATTCAGAAAGCACAGGGCTGTGATCTTACCAAGTATGCAGGAAAACGCTGCAAACGGTACACTTATATTGTGAACAACTATCCGGACCAGCCCGAAAACATCCGCGCCAATATTGTGACCTATAAAAACAAGATTATCGGCGGGGATGTCTGTTCCATCGAGCTGAATGGGTTTATGCATGGTTTTGCAGCGGAAACAGATTGAACCCGGATGCAGGATGTGATACAATATCCCCAGGTGCAAAACAGGGTGTGCTGTTTTGCACCCGCCGGGGTGATGCGTCAAATCTCAGGGAAGCTACAGTATACAGGAAAGACAGCGTGAGCGGGGATGGATGAAATTGGCATATCAAAAAGGAAGTATGCGTCTGGACAAGGCAATCGCTGCACAAACGCGATTTTCGCGTAAGGATGTGCATAAAATGCTCAGCCGTGGGCAGATTCTGGTAAATGGGCAGCCTGTGCGCAATTTTGACAGCAGGGTTGACCTGGAGCATGACGAGGTTCTGGTCGACGGCCAGCCGCTGGCACTCACACGCTACAGCTATCTGATGCTGCACAAGCCGCGAGGGGTGGTCTGTGCGACTGCGGATGCCGCTCTGCCTACCGTCCTCGATCTCGTGCCGGAGGAATTGCGGCGTTCCGGGCTGGCCCCTGCCGGGAGGCTCGACAAGGATACCACTGGTTTTGTGCTATTGACCAATGATGGGGATTTTTCCCATCGCATCCTTTCCCCCCGCAGCCATGTCCCCAAGACTTATCTCGCTCTGTTGGACAGGCCACCCGACCATCTGGTGGTGGAAGCGTTTGCTGCGGGAGTTGCACTTTCTCCGGACAAGCATGACAATCTTGGCCCTGGGGGCGGGGCTGCCCGCCAAGAAAAAGAAAGGACCATCTGTCTGCCGGCCAGGCTGGAGCCGGTGGAAGGTGCCCCCTGTGTTGCAAGAGTGGTGATCCGGCAGGGGATGTACCACCAGATCAAACGGATGTTTGCGGCTTTCGGGATTGTGGTGACCGGCTTGCACCGGGAAAAGATTGGCGGGCTTTCGCTGGATCCATCCTTGCCGGAAGGGGGCTGCCGGCCGCTTTCTATGGAGGAGGTTGCGCAGATTGAGACAGAGTGCCAGGCGGAAATTTTTTAAAATGCACCGGGTTATCTAACAACCGTTCAAAGTTGCGTTAAATTTTCTTCATATTTTTTGGGGAAATTTGTTGTATAATGTGTCTGCGAAATGATCAACTATATGGCACAATCGAGTCAATACGTTCCCAAAAGGCATTATTCCCTCGTAAAACCTCAAAAAAGATGAAAATAATGGCTCTTTTCAGAGGAAAATAGGAAAGTGTGTTGCAAATTACACAAATTTGTTGTAAAATATTCGTGATGGCTTGTCAGAATAAAGTTCTCAAAATTTTCTGTGTCCGAAATGCCGGAGTAGATGGAAGAGTTCCGGCGCGGGGCAGGTGGGCCGGTGACGCATGGACCTATTACGAATAGAAGAGGGGATTGAAATGTCAAACAGGCTTTTTCAGGGGATCGTTCATCAGATGCGGGACTGTATTGACCGGGTGATCGGGGTCGTGGATGACAGTGCGGCAATTATCTCTTGCAGCGATCTGACCAAAATCGGAGAGACCAGCGATTTTTTTGCCATAGATCCCGGTGAGGTGAGCGAGGTATTCGTCCGGGATGGGTATACCTATAAACCGTTCGGCAGTAAAATGAAGCCTGAATTTGCAGTATTTGTCGAAGGCGTCGATGACCTTGCCGCAAAATACTGCAACCTGCTTGCGATTTCACTTTCATCGATCAAGCAGTATTACGACGAAAAATATGACCGCAGCAACTTTATTAAAAACGTGATCCTTGATAATATCCTGCCGGGTGATATTTATGTCAAAGCCCGCGAGCTGCATTTCAACACCGATTCCACCCGGGTAGTCCTGCTGATCCGGATCATTGCTTCCAACGATATTTCCGCATTCGATGTGATCCAGAACCTCTTCCCGGACAAGCAGAAGGATTTCGTTTTCAACATCTCGGAAAGTGACATCGTGCTGGTCAAGGAGACCAAGCCGGGCATCGAGAGCAAAGACCTCGAGAAGCTCGCCCGCTCGATTGTAGATACGCTGGGCAGCGAGTTTTACACCAAGGTGGTGGTTGGGATCGGGACCTCGATCGTCGGGGTCAAGGACCTTGCGCGCAGCTTCAAGGAGGCGCAGGTCGCGCTGGAGGTCGGCAAGGTGTTCGATACCGAAAAAGCGATCGTCAGCTATGACAACCTGGGGATTGCCCGTTTGATCTATCAGCTCCCGACCACCCTCTGCGACATGTTCCTGCGGGAGGTCTTTAAAAGAGGGTCGATTGAGTCGCTCGACCATGAAACCCTCTTCACCATCCAGAAGTTCTTTGAAAACAATCTCAACGTTTCGGAAACCTCGCGCAAGCTGTTTGTGCACAGGAATACGCTGGTTTACCGGCTTGAGAAGATCAAAAAACTCACCGGGCTGGACCTGCGCGAGTTCGACCATGCAATCATCTTCAAGGTTGCCCTGATGGTCAAACGTTACCTTCAGGCCAATCCCGTGAAATATTAACGAAACAAACGAAAAGCCTGTTGCGAACAACAGGCTTTTTCAAAGGCGGTGTACCATTCGATTGATCGAGTTTATCAATGTTTCCAAAGTCTATAAGACCGGGACGCATGCGCTCAATAATTTCAGCATCCGTATCGACCGAGGGGAATTTGTATTCATCGTCGGGCCATCGGGTGCGGGCAAAAGCACCTTTATCAAGCTGCTGATGCGGGAGGAAAAGCCCACCTCGGGGGAGATCTATGTCAACGGACAGGATCTTATCAAGCTCAAGCGGCGCAAGGTCCCGTATTTCCGGCGGACGCTGGGAGTGGTCTTTCAGGATTTCCGGCTGATCCCCAATATGAACGTTTACAATAACGTTGCGTTTGCCCTGCGGGTCACCAACGTCTCAGGCAGGGAAATCCGCAACCGGGTTCCGTATGTGCTCGGTCTGGTTGGTCTGGCCAACAAATCCAAGAGTATGCCGGAGCATCTCTCGGGCGGTGAGCAGCAGCGTGTTGCGTTGGCGCGGGCGCTGGTGGCCAATCCGTCGCTCATCATCGCGGACGAGCCGACCGGCAACATCGACCCCGACCTCAGCTTTGAGATTGTCGACCTGCTGTCAGAGATCAACAAATGCGGTACCACTGTCGTGATGGTCACCCATGAGCATACGCTGGTCAACGAGTTCAACCACCGGGTGGTCACGATCGACGAAGGCCAGGTGGTTTCGGACGACCGGCTGGATGGGGGGTACTACATCGAATGAGGGGAAGCAGTTTTGGATACCTCGTCAAGGAGGGCGTCAAGAATATCTATGCCAACCGGTTGATGTCATTTGCTTCAATCGGTACGCTGGTTGCCTGTATGCTGCTGATCGGCAGTTCTCTGCTGCTCTCGATGAATGTCAATGTGGTGGTCGGGCATTTTGAAACCCAGAACGAGATCGTCGCCTACCTCTATGACGATGTGACCCAGGAGCAGGTGTTCCAAATCGACCAGCAGATTGCAATGATCGACAATATTTACGACACTATTTATCTGGACAAGGACGCGGTGCTTCAGGAGCAGCAGGCGATGCTGGGTGACCTGGGGCCGTTGCTTGATTCGCTTGAAGGGGACGAAAACCCGCTCCCTGCGACCTACCGGATGAAGGTGACCGACCTTGCGCAGCTTTCCAGTACGGTGATGCGGGTCGAAGCGATCGACGGGGTCGAGATGGTGCATTCTCCCGATCAGGTCGCAGAGGTGTTTGTCAGCCTGAAAAACGCGATTTCGACCGGCGGGATGTTCATCGTCGCCATCCTGATCGTCGTTTCGCTGGTCATTATTGGAAATACGATCAAGGTGACCGTCTTTAACCGGCGCAAAGAGATCAACATTATGAAGTACGTCGGCGCGACCGATGGGTTTATCCGTCTGCCGTTTTTCGTGGAAGGGTTCCTGCTTGGCCTGCTTTCCGCGTTGATTTCGTTCGGCCTGCTCTGGGCCGGGTATAACTATATTATGGAGATTATCGCCGAAAACCCGTCCATCTGGATCGAGCAGGCGTATGCCAACGTCATCCAGTTTAAAGATATTTCGGTCCGGATGCTCGGTTGGTTTGCCGGCGGCGGCATCGGGATCGGGGTCTTTGGAAGTATGTTCTTTGTCAACAAATACCTGAAGGTCTGATTCCTTTCGGGATGCTGCCGCTCACTGGGGCGTGAAAGGGGGATTCCACATGTCAAAATGCAGGCGTCTGCTCGCAGCCCTGCTTGCCTTGATGCTTGTTCTGCCGCTGTCTGTACACGCGGACGAGGGGGAGGAACTGGACAACAGCGCTGCACAGGACCGGCTTGCTGAGCTGAACGACAGCTATAAAGAGCTGGAAGACCAGAAAAAAAAGGTGGATTCCCAGATTAACAGCGCGCGGACTGAACGTAAAAAGCAGGAGATCATCAGCGCCGAGATCGATGGGCAGATCAATACGACCACCAAGCAGATCGAACTGCTCAACGAGCGGATCGGCCTGCTGACCCAGCAGATCGGGCAGCTCAACGGCAGCATCGCACAGAAGCAGATCGAGATGGAAGCCAAAGAGGAAGAGATCTCGGAGGCAATGGAACTGTTCAAAAAGCGGATGCGGGCGATCTATATGTCGGGAGGTGGGAACAACACCGCGATCGGCATGATGCTTGGGGCGGAGAGCTATTCGCAGATGGTGATACGCGCCGAGGTGGTCGGGCGGGTCGCGAAGCACGACCGGGAGCTGCTCTCCAAGCTCGACCAGGACCTGAAGGAGCTGAACGAGCTGAAAAACGGGATCGAGCAGGACAAGCAGGAGATCGAGCAGAACAAGAGCGCGGTCGAGGGCGACAAGACTGAGATGGCGGTCAAAAAGGAGGAGCTGGACAGCCAGTACCAGATGGCGCGGGACAAGGTGGAGGATATCGCCGCACAGGAGCAGGAATATCTCGCGAATAAGGCCGAAATCCAGAAAAAGCTGAACATGCTCGAGGCAGAGATGAAAGCGATCTACGACGAGATCAACAAAGAGTCGGTCAATGTGCCGTACACCGGCGGTACCATGCGCTGGCCGTCCCCCAGCCTTTCGCAGATTACCACCCACTTTGGTGAAGGAGGACATACCGGTATCGACATCACCGGCGGTGGTGCCTACGGTACCCCAGTCCTCGCTTCGGGGGATGGGGTTGTCAAGGTGGCGAGTGTTCAGAACCCGGACAGCGGCTACGGCAAGTATATCATCATCGACCACGGAGGCGGAATCCAGACCCTTTACGCACATTGCAGTCTGCTCAGTGTCAGTGTGGGGCAGACGGTTTCGGCAGGCCAGCAGATCGCGCAGGTCGGCTCCACCGGATGGTCTACCGGCCCGCACATCCATTTCGAGGTGCGCAAAAACAGCCAGGCGGTCAACCCGCTTGCCTATGTAGGCGGCTGACCGCATAGGCTGTGATAGATGGAGCATATGCCTTGGAGGGGTCTGTCTGAGAAATCGAAATGGCCGTTTTTTCTGCAAGAAGCTGCGTCAAAAATGCTCGCCTCTTTGCGAAAAATCCGTCTATTTCTCTATTTTCAAACAAACCCTGGATGGGCGGAAAGGGGTATCCATGTCAAAGGGGAAACGGATTTTTGCGCTGGCGTTGGCGGCGCTGATGACCCTTATGGTCATTCTGCCAACCCTCTCGATGCTGGTGCATGCCACAAATACAGGCAGTGAGGAGCCAACGGAACAGCGGGATTTCACCGCCGAACGGAATAAGATCGCCGAGCTGAACGACAGCTATAAGGAACTCGAGGCCCAACAGAAGAAGATCGACTCGCAGATCAGCAATGCCAAAAGCGAGAAGCAGAAGCAGGAGGCGATCAAGGAGCAGATTGACGGACAGATCAACACGACCACCAAGCAGATCGAGCTGCTCAGCGAGCGGATCGACCTGCTAAACGGCAATATTGAGCAGAAACAGGTCGAGATGGAGCAGAAGCAGACCCAAATCGACGGCACGATGGAGCTGTTCAAAAAGCGGATGCGCGCGATGTACATTGCGGGGAACAACACCAGCACGATCGGCCTGGTGCTTGGGGCGGAAAGCTATTCGCAGATGCTCATGCGCGCCGAGGTGGTGGGCCGGGTTGCGGAGCACGACCGGGAGCTGCTCGCGAAGCTGGATCAGGATTTCAGGGAATTGAACGAGATCAAGAGCGAGATTGAGGAGGATAAGAGCGCGGTCGAAGGCGACAAGGCGGAGATGGCGGAGAAAAAGGAGGAGCTGGACGACCAGTTCAAGCTCGCACAGGATAAGATCCACGACATCGACGCGATGGAAAAGGCGTTCATGGCCAACAAGGCCGAGCTGCAAAAGCAGATGAAACAGGTGCAGGCACAGATGCAGGCGATCTATGATGAGATCAACCGGGAGTCCATGAATGTGCCGTACACCGGCGGCGTGATGCAGTGGCCATCCCGCTCCCTTTCACAGATTACCTCGAGTTACGGCTCACGGTTCGGCGGAAGCGACTTCCATACCGGTATCGACATCGCGGGCAGCGGCGCTTACGGCACCCCGGTTCTTGCCGCGGCAACCGGCACTGTCAAGGTGGCGAACACCGCAGTTACCCCCGGATATGGCTACGGTAAATATGTCATCATTGACCACGGCGGCGGAATCCAGACCCTCTATGCGCATTGCAGCGCGCTCAATGTCAGCGTGGGGCAGACGGTTGCGGTCGGGCAGCAGATCGCGCAGGTCGGCTCCACCGGATGGTCCACCGGCCCGCATATCCACTTCGAGGTGCGTAAAAACGGTCAGTCGGTCAACCCGCTCTCCTATGTGGGCGGCTGACCTATCCCCATCCTGAAGGAGATTTACTTATGAACAAGAAGATTTCGCTCGGTGCGGCGATCGCCTTCATGCTGATCGTCGCGGCCGCAACCTTTTCGATGAGCATGCTTTATGCAATGAGTACCTTCAACGAGAAGGTCTACAGCGTCAAAGAGCGCGAAAGTACCTACAGCAAGATTGCCGAGATCGACAGCTATGTACGGCAGAACTATATCGGCTCAATCACCGAAACGCGTCTCACCGATGCAACCGCGGAGGGCTTCCTCGCAGGTACCGGGGACCCATACGCAAAATATTATGATGCGTCGAACTATGCCCGTCTGCTCGATGACTACTCAAACAAATCGGTACAGATCGGCATTGTGACCACCATGGACGAGAGCGGTTATATCCGGATTTTAGAGGTCTATCCGGATTCGCCGGCACAGGCGGTGGGCCTGGAGGTGGATGACCTGATCGTCAACATTGATGAGACCGACGTGAGCAAGGATAACTATACCGAAGCGGTCGGGATGCTCCGCGGTGAGCCGGGTACCAAGATGACCATTGTGCTCCGCAAGGGGGTGGAGGATACCACACTCGAGATAACCCGCCGGTTTGTTGAGGTACCGTCGGTCAACTCCTCGCTGTTGGATAACTACATCGGCCTGGTGACTTTTAAAGAGTTCAACGACAATACCCCCGACCAGTTCAACAAACAGGTCAATAGCCTGATCGACCAGGGGGCGGCTGGGCTGATTTTTGATGTGCGGGGGGTGAATACCGGGACCTTGCGCTCGGTCGCACAGGTTCTGGACAAGCTGCTGCCCGAAGGGGTGATCGTCTCTTCGACCAACAAGAACGGTGAAACGACGGTGCTCGAGACCTCGGATGCGCGGGAGGTCGCACTTCCGATGCAGGTGCTGGTCAACGAGAAAACCTCGGGAGAAGCAGAGCTGTTCGCGCAGGCGATCCGGGATTATAACAAAGGCGGCATCGTTGGGACGACCACCGCGGGCAAAGGCACCATGCAGACCACCTTCCCGCTCACCGATGGCAGCGCGATCCGCTTAACCACTGCCAGGTATAATCCGCCGGTCAGCCCGAGTTATGACGGCGTTGGCGTGCAGCCTGATTTTGAGGTAAAGATGACCGAAGAACAGGCAGCTCTCGCGTCGGCAATTGGCGGTGTGGACAACGACCCGCAGCTTAAAAAGGCGGTAGAGGCGATTACAGTCGTTATCAAGAGCGGCGGCAACCTCGAGACGCTGGAACCTGTGGCCCCATCAGACCAGACTTCGTCTTCCAGCTCGGGGGACAATAGTTCGGAGGATGAGAACAGCAGCCCGGACGATGCGGAGGGAGACGAGGACAGCGAGGACAGCGAGGATAGTTCTTCGGAGGACGAGGAAGAATCTTCCTCCGAAGAGGAGGAAACCAGCTCGGAGGAAACCAGCTCGGAGGAGGACAGCTCCTCAGAGGATGCGGAAAGCAGTTCGGACGATGAAGACGAGATCAGTTCTTCGGAGGATGAGGATGCTGGTTCCGAGGAGGAATCCAGTTCGGATGGTCAGTGATTTTAGCGGATTCCTGTTTTTTCTGGGCATACCGGAGGGATTTCCTTCATAAACTGGACAGGTAAGACGACAGAGAGCGCTATCCGTTTTTTGTGAATATTTCATGAAATTCGTCCCACATGCTTGACAGATTTCGAACGTTTGAATATAATATGTGCTATTGGCTGAGCCTTCTCCGGTTTGGCTAGGTGGCGGTCGCAGAATTTGTTTTGCCGTGTCGCCAGAAATCGACCAGGGAATCCTGCTGATTCGATTATAATGGCCGATGGCATTTGTCGCCGTAATGCTGCGGTGAAGTCCGGGGAGTGGGGGAGCGTATGCCCGGACAGTGGCCGCCGGCATCAGAAATGTATCTTTAAAAGGAGAAAATGAAAATGGCAACAGAACTGGTAATGACTACCGAGGGCTATGAAGCGCTCAAAGCGGAACTCAATGAGTTGAAAAGCGTTACCCGTGGCGAAATTTCCGAGAAGATTCGGATTGCACGCGGATTCGGCGATCTTTCGGAGAACAGCGAGTATGACGAGGCCAAAAATGAACAGGCGGTCGTGGAAGCGCGGATCAAGAAGCTGGAGGACCAGCTAAAGTCGGTCAAGGTGATCAGCCGCGACCAGCTTTCAACCGAGACAGTCGGGATCGGCTGCCGGGTAAAAATTCTTGATCTCGAGTTTGATGAGGAGATGGAATATGTGATCGCAAGTTCGGTCGAGTCCCATTCCGACCTCAACAGCATCTCGGATGAATCCCCTGTAGGTAAGGGCCTGATGGGCCATAAGGTCGGGGATGTGGTGGAGATTCACGCTCCTGCTGCGGTCCTCAAGCTCAAAATTCTGGAGATCGGCCTATAATTCCCGGCGGAAATGTCGAAAATTTTGTAAAAAAGCGGGCTATGCAGATGCCTGCTTTTTTGCTATAATATGCCCAGAACAAAAACAGATCTGCCGGTGTTGTGACGGGATAACGGCGGCGGTCAAAACCGTATCATTATCATTGTTAAGGATGTGTCATATTGTGAGTGAGAACCAGAACAATCCTGCGGTCGAGCTGACCGCGGAGGAAGAACAGCAGAAGCGCTCGGAGATTTTGCAGATCCGCCGGGACAAGCTCTCCGCCCTGCAAGAAGAGGGGAAAGACCCGTTCCAGATCACGACCTATGCGCGCACTGCCTATGCGGACCAGATTGTGGAAAAGTTTGACGAGATGGAGGGCAGGACCGTTTCGATCGCTGGGCGGATCATGAGCAAACGTGGGATGGGTAAGGCTTCCTTTATCGATCTGCGGGACAGTTCGGGCCGGGTGCAGAGTTATGTCCGGCAGGATCATGTCGGTCCGGAGGTTTATGCAGATTTCAAGAAATGGGACATTGGGGACATCATCGGGATCGAAGGGGAGGTGTTCCGCACCCAGAAGGGCGAGATTTCGGTCAAGGCGGACAAAGCGGTTCTGCTTTCCAAATCCCTGCTGCCGCTCCCGGAAAAGTGGCATGGACTCAAGGACACCGAGCTGCGTTACCGTCAGCGGTATGTCGATCTGATCGTCAACCCGGATGTTAAGGATACCTTCGTCAAGCGTTCGCGGATTGTCAGCGCAATCCGCAGTGTCCTCGACCGGAAGGGTTTCCTCGAGGTCGAAACCCCGGTGCTGCATATGCAGGCGGGCGGTGCGAATGCGCGTCCGTTCATCACCCACCACAACACGCTCGATCTGGATATGTACCTGCGCATTGCGCTCGAGCTGCACCTCAAGCGGTTGATTGTGGGTGGGTTTGATAAGGTTTATGAGATCGGACGCACCTTCCGCAACGAGGGGATGGACCCCCGCCACAATCCCGAGTTTACCCTCCTGGAATTATATGAAGCATACACCGATTATCGGGGCATGATGGACATTACGGAGGAACTGATCCGGTATTGTGCACAGACGGTGCTCGGCACCAGCGTGATCCGGTATGGGGATGTTGAGATTGATCTGGACAAACCGTTCGAGCGGCTTTCTATGCTTGATGCGGTCAAAAAATACAGTGGGGTGGACTTCCGGACTGTGGAGACGCTGGAACAGGCGCGTGCACTGGCAAAGGAGCACCACATTGAATATGAGGAGCGGCATGGAAAGGGCGATATTCTCAGCCTCTTCTTTGAGGAATACTGCGAGGAACACCTGATACAGCCGGTCTTTATCACCGAGCATCCGGTTGACATCTCCCCGCTCTCCAAGCGCAAACCGGATGACCCGGAGTATACCGAGCGGTTCGAGCTGTTCATTCTGGGCCGCGAGCACGCCAACGGGTTCAGCGAACTGAATGACCCGATTGACCAGCGTGCGCGGTTTGAGCATCAGGCGGCTCTGAAAGCAGCCGGGGATGAGGAAGCGACCGATGTGGATGAGGACTTCCTCACCGCGCTTGAATACGGTATGCCTCCGACAGGCGGCGTCGGCATCGGTGTCGATCGGCTGGTTATGCTGCTGACCAATAGTGTTTCGATCCGCGATGTTCTGCTCTTCCCGGCCATGAAGCCGTTGGGCTGAGAAAACTCAGGAATCATGCGGGTTTGCAGCACTTCAAATCTGTGTTGACAACAATTTTTCGTAGAAATACGAAGGATTGTGATGCAGAATGAATTGTTGAAGGCAGGCCGCACAATATAGCGCTTACACTTAGGAGAGCACTTTTTGAAAGAAATTTCGGAAAGTGTTCTCCTTTTTTGTTAGATAGCATCTACACGTGTTAAGCACGCATAGCAGCCCAAATAGCGATACAACGAATATGTACTGTGGCGATAAAAGCATCAGAGGTCTTGGCATAGCGGGCGGCAATGCCTCTCCAGCGTTTCAAAGACAGAAAGCAGTTTCCTACCAGGTGACGCAGTTTATAGAGGTATTTATCATAGCCGCGTTGTTCTTTACGATTCTTCTTCGATGGAATCACAGGTTCCATCCCCGCTGAAACCGCATAGGACAGGAATCATTTGTGTCATAACCCCGGCCTGCCAACAGGGTTCCTGCGGAAATGCCTTCTATCAGGTGGACAGCTTCTTTACAATCCGCTCGGGTACCTTCTGTAATAAGGATTCGGACTGGCATACCATACGCATCCACGGCCAGATGTATTTTGGTGTTAAGCCCCCTTTTGTCTTGGACATATCCTGATTGCCGCCTTTTGCTCCCGCTGCGTGGGGATGTACCTTGATATGGCTGGCGTCGATCATCAGCCATTCATAATCCGGCTCATCGATCAGAATTTCTAAGAGCTTTTCCCAAACACCTTTTCTGCGCCAACGGATGAACCTCTGATGAACACTGCCCCACTTCCCGTAATCGGGAGGCAGGTCACGCCAGGGTGCTCCGGTTCGCAATACCCAAAACACCGCATTGATAAAACGGCGGTTATCCTGAGCAATCCCGCCCCACTGGCCTCGTTGTCCCGGCAAATGTGGTTCAAGCAACTCCCATACTTTATCGTTTATGTCGTGTCTATGATAGGATGCATCCATCTTTCTGCCCCCGGTCTTTTAAGATAGTTCCATTCTATCACAATCCCCGCCTCTTGTGTAGACGCTATCCAGGAAACGATTTCCTGCGCGGTATGATTTGTGTATTCTATCTGCATCCGCCAGCAGATTTCTCCCTCTGGCATATCTTCATCCGAAAAATCCTTATCAGCTTCTTCATCCTCATCTGCCCAATATTCTGGTAGCAAATCAAAATATGGCAGGACGCTGTTTCGGGAGGGGGCAAGATTATAGTCCTCCGGCCACATGAAAGATTCCAGACTATGTACGGCCCAGCGCAGGAGCGTGGACATCTTTTTGCCGTCCAGCGTCATGGACTGCTCTGCCCCGTCACCATCGAAGTCGGTCATAGTGAGGATGCGGCTGATCCTGTTGGCGGTAAAGCGTCCGTTGACCGGCAATTCATTGCCATACTCGTCAAAGACCTCTGTATGGATTTCAAAAACTAATGTGTTGATGATAAGCTGTTTTTTCCTGCGTTGCGCTCGGCATAGGGGAAATGGATGTTGTAGACCTCCTGCGCCAATTCTGCAACCTCCGGGCGGTGATCGTGCATCCGGTTCCCCAGCCACACTTAGTCACTGGCGATCAACCGGCCCATTGGAAATAGTCTGTGCCTCAGCTTTCTTTACGGCGGAGAGCCGGGAGCAGGCTTTGCAGATATGCGCGGCGAGGCCCTTGCCGGAAAACTTTTCGTTAGCTTTGTATTTGCCGCAGATTTTACAGTAATGTCCATGCGGGAGGCCTGATTCCTTTTTGGACATGGGATAGCCCTCTCTTTATTTTGCATTTCCTCTATGATAGTACAACGTTTCTTTTAGAACCTGTATTCATAATCAGAGGATGCCGGATGGGCGAGGGATTTTGCTGCCCTGCAAGGCGAAAAAACGCAGACAATCCTTTGTGTATTGCAAGATTTTTCAACGCGGCAGGCCGGTAAAAGACCCGCTCAGACGGTGTCGAATGGTTGTGAATACGGGTTCTTATTCCTACCGAAGCTATAAAATATGCCGATGCTATCCTTGTGCAATCTGAGGGGACGGACTATAATAATAGAAATCTGCTAATTCTCGAAGATTACCTTGACGGAATTTTGACTTTCTCCCTATATGATGAAAAAGACTGGAGGTGTTCGCATGGCATACAGAATTTTGATTGTGGATGATGAACCTATCCTGACCGAATTGCTTTCCACCCATTTGCAGGATCACGGCTATACGGTTTCCGTAGCCAACAGCAGCGATGAAGCCTTGGCGAAGCTGAATACAAAGCCGAATCTCATCCTTCTGGACATCAATATGCCGGGGATGGATGGGCTGGAGCTGTGCAAGGTCATTCGGAATCATATCGTCTGCCCCATCCTGTTCCTGACGGCGCGGATCACAGAGCAGGATAAGGTCAACGGCCTGCGGGCGGGAGGGGACGACTATATCACCAAGCCTTTCGGCTTGCAGGAATTGCTTGCCCGCATTGAGGCTCATCTGCGCCGGGACGAGCGGAATAACCGCCCGCCGGAGGTCGTGACCTCCCAGGGGCTGATTATCAACCTCTCTGACCGGAAAGTATTTTGGAACGAGCAGGAGCTTTCCTGTTCCAAAAGAGAATTTGACATCATTGAATTTCTGTCCTCTAACCCCAATCAGGTCTTTGACAAAGAACGTATCTATGAGGCGGTATGGGGCTATGACGCGGAGGGCGACAGCAATGTGGTTAAAGAGCATATCCGCAAAATCCGCGCAAAGCTCATGCAGGCCAGCGGAAGTGAGTACATCGAAACAGTTTGGGGGATGGGCTACCGATGGAGAAAGTAAAGGGACAATCACTGAAACGCTCCTTCATGGAAGCCGTGGCGATGACAATGCTGATCGTGTTCCTGTGCAGCGGCCTTGCGATTTTCGGCTGTTATCGTTTCCAAAAACATATTCTCCCCGATTCCAACGAGGTCTGGCTAACGCAGCAGACAACCGCCCCGGATGGTACGGTCACAGAAGCAAAAATGAGGTACATTCTTGATGGCTCGCCAGAGCCATTCGGCCAACTGGTAGCGGACGGCCAGGAACACAACGAGAATCAGGGACAGACGAGCTACATGATAGAGCGTATTGAATCCAGCTACTCCATGCTTTCCCCTAAAGCGAGAACGGCCTACCGCGTTTCGCAAATTTGTATGGTGCTGCTGCCGTTCCTGTTTGCTGTGATTGGAATTGCTTTGTGCGCGTGGTGGTTTTATCACAAGGTGCTGGAGCCGCCGATCACTGTCCTGATGGAGGCCACCGCCCACATTCAAGACCGGGATTTGAACTTCCAGATTACCTTTGACGGGCAGGATGAACTGGGCCGGCTCTGTGCCGCCTTTGAGAAAATGCGGCAGACCCTATATGAGAATAACCGTCAGATGTGGAGTATGCTGGAGGAACGCCGGGCGTTGCAGGCATCCGTGGCCCACGACCTGCGTAACCCCATCGCCATCATGACCGGTTATGTGGAATATTTGCAGGAGAACAGCCGGGGTGGGACCTTGACGGAGGAAAAACTGGAAAAGGCGCTCTCCAATCTCGGCATTACCGCGGAACGCATGGGCCGCTATACCGATACCATGCGTGACCTGGGGGCTATCGAAGAAACAGAAGTTCACCGCAGAGAGGTGGAGCTTCCTGATTTTTTACAGCACATGGCGGATTCTCTATCCATTCTGTTTCAGAATACCGATGTGCGTTTTTCCTGTGACCTCCATTTGCCGAAGGGGAGGGCCGTCCTTGACGGAGAGTTGTTGTACCGCGTTCTGGAAAATCTGATCTCCAATGCCCTCCGTTTTGCGGAGCGGGAAATTGGACTTACTTTTTGTCTGGAACATGGAATCCTGTTGGCCACCGTGACCGACGACGGGCCGGGCTTTTCGGACAAGTTGCTGCAAAAGAAAACCGCCCTGTTTTACTCCGAAGATACCTCCGGCAAGCACCTTGGCCTGGGACTGGCTGTAAGCCGGGTGCTGTGCCAAAAGCACGGGGGAACTATAGAGCTTTCAAACCAACCGCCCCACGGGGCCTGCGTGAAAGCCTCCATTAAATTGCAAGAAATATTGTACGGCACAGCCTTAATAACAGGAGGAGAAAATGGAAATATATGAAGTGATGCTTGACAGCAAACAATATGCCCAGTTAAAGAGTATGCTGATTGAAGATAGGAAGGGGGACTTAATAAGAAAAATACCAATCAACGGAAACGATTTGTTTTGTGATATGATTCATGAAATATATTCGCCTGTAATAGATGGATGGAGTACACTTGAAATTGTATTGAAAGAATCTGCCAAAGCACTGGATCTGTTAAGATTTATGACAAAACAGATATTTCCGGAGGACGAAAATTATTTTGTGAGACAGATTGGGAGAAATTGGGCAAATATTCGTTTGGAAAAGGATTACGCATTTAGAATATATAAGATCAAGGAAGAAGGCTTAAAATAAATTTTTAAAAGGAAATTTCTCATTTATCGGGCAGTTATCAATAATAGGCAACTGCCCATTCAGCCGTTTTGACAATGTGGAAATTTGATCGGCGTTTACAACGAAATGCCGCCCAAAAAACTTGGGCGGCATTTCGCTTTTCTTGACCGAATTTTGACTTTTTCCCGCTATGCTTAGTCCATCAAAGCAAAGGAGGCCATGTATGCGAAAACGATTGATCGCCGTTCCCCTGATATGCGGCGCTCTTTTATCCCTCGCCGCCTGCGGGAACTATGCCATTCCAGACAGTACGCCCCCGCCGTCACAGGCTGTTGCGGCAAACCCGTTTGAGGCGGCGGAGGAGGACGCCGGATTTCTGGCAATGCTCACCCACGAAGCTGCTTCGGCTGATTTCTCCGAGAGCGGGGAGCGCCTGCCCTTCCCCTATGACGGCGGCGAGTTTCGGCTGGACTACCGATTCTCCCTCTCCGGCAAGATGGATACTGTTGGATTTCTCCTGTTTCTGGACGGCCAGCCCCAGCCCTACAAGGTGAACGATACCACAGCGGAGTATGAGTATTGCCACAGCTTCCCCACAGCAGAGGATCAGACCTTTTCCTTCCTCTTTGAGCCTGTGACCGGCAGCACCGGCGATACGCTGACCCTGACCGTGGTGAGCATCACGAACCCGGACTTCCAGCCGGATATGGAATCCACTTCCAGCTATGGCTGGTATCATAAGACGCTGGAATCTTGTGTTGAATTGCAGTTCAACGTGGACGCGCCCGCCGCCCATTCAGACCTTCCGCCTGTCCGGGAAATCTTCGTGCAGAGTGATGTGTGGGAGGAAAAGGTTACAGCGCAGTATGTGGAAAACGAGCTTCCCAAATACGGCTGGGGCGGTGTGAGCATGGACACGCTGGATAGCGGGATCTATTATACGTTCTCCTATGACGGCGGCATCACCTATGACAACCAGCGGGTCTCCGCTCCCGTTACCCTGCGATTTACCATGTGCGGCACAGCCGGGACAAGTTACAGCATCGCTTTTTTCCTGGATCACCGGCCGGTGAAATTTGACGAAAGCACCTGCCGCTCCATTACATTGAGCAAAGGCGGCGTCATGGAGCTTGAGGCCGTGATCGACCCGGACAAGCTGGGGCAGTTTAACACCTTCTACTGTGTGGCCGTCCCCCAAGGTGGAGCATCCGGCCCGTTCTTTAAGACCAATTCTATTTTATTGTATAAGGAGAACTGAACATGAAAAAGGCATTCTGCATGATATTGGCGCTGCTTTTTACCCTGGCGTTGTCCGCCTGCGGTAAGATGGATTCCCCGGCTCCTGCGGTTTCGGGAGGTGACCCCTCCGACACTCCTGCGGTTTCAAGGAGTGACCCCTCCGATACATCCGTGGTCGCTGTCCCGCCCTCTGACGGACAGCAGTACCAGCCCATTTCCCAGGCTGGTACATCCTGCACCTTCGACCCTGCCCTGTTTGGCGGCAAGCTCCAGAGCTGCGCCTATGCCGGGAATGGAACGCTTTTCGTGCTGGCGGACAAGCTGTACCTCTACGACACAGGGACTTCCTCGGTGCTGGCCACCGCAGAAGCACCCCTGCGCGACTTTGAATCCCAGGCCATTGACGGGGGCTACGTCCTGTCCGGCATGGGCGATAACGGCATGATGGCGTACATCTACGACAGCTCGCTCTCTCTGAATAAAGAGATCGCGGTGGATGAGCTTTTGCAGGGGGATTTTGTTGTCAGCGAAACCGGGGGCGTAACGGCCTCCACAGACGGAAAGAAGCTGGCGTTTGCCGCCATGGGCGGGTTATATCTGTATGACCTGGAAAGCGGGAGCCTGACTACTCTCCTGAACGTGGCCCAAAATGCCGGGACAGCCAGCATTGGAATTTCCATGTTGAACGGCGCCGCGTTTGCTCAGGATAACAGCCAGATTGTGTTCTTTGGCAGCGGTAACTCAATTCCCGCGGTAGATGGCGAGGAAGGCTTTTCCATCCACGGGAGCATCGCCGTGGATGGCAGCGGTCTGAAGCTCACAAAACCGTCCGGCTACGAAATGGAAGAAATGCAGAGCAGCGTCAGCCGGTTGTTTTTCCCGCAGACCTTTACCCAGGCCAACGGCACGCTGCTTTGGATCGACCGGGCAACGGGCAGCGCCAATACGCTTTCCTTCTCTGCCAGCGGTGAGGGCAAAGACGGCGTGTACGGCTCGGAGCAGGGGGACTATGTCGCTACCGCCGTTCTGGGCAGCAATCTGACTGTTCGCGTCTATGACGTGGCCTCCGGCGCATTGGTTGCCACCGAAGTGATTGAGAACTCCGACCCTACATATTTCAACCGCATCCCCAGGATTTACCTTTTGGACGGGGCCAAGACCGCCGTAGTCGTTCTCGGAGGCAGCATTATCGAAGTTGATACGTTGGTATCCACATTTACATTTGGAGAATAACATGGAGATTACATTTGAAGGCGTATCAAAGCAATACAAAAGCAAGCACGCGCTGAAAAACTTTACCGCCACCTTGAGTGAGGGTGTGTATGGCCTGCTGGGTGAAAACGGGGCCGGGAAAACCACGCTCATCAACACCTTTGTGGGCATTTTGCGGGGGGACAGCGGTACGATCCGGGTGGACGGTCAGGATGTGAGGACGCTGGGCAAAGCGTTCTTGTCCCAAATCGGCTATATGCCCCAGTATCCTATCTTCTATCGGGACTTTACCGTCAGGGATTTTCTGCTCTATATGTGTGCGCTGAAAGACATTCCCGCCCACGAAGGGCAGGACCGGGTTTCCGAGCTGCTGGCCACGGTGAACCTGACGGACGCACAGGACAAGAAAATCGGTGCGCTCTCCGGCGGTATGCGTCAGCGCGTCGGCATTGTGCAGGCCATGCTGTCCGACCCCAAAATTCTGATACTGGACGAGCCTACCGCCGGTCTTGACCCCAGCGAGAGGATACGGTTTCGGAACCTGATCTCCCGGTTTGCCCAGGGCCGGACGATCCTGCTGGCAACCCACATTGTTTCTGATGTTGAGTGCATCGCGCGGGAAATCCTGCTGCTGAAACAGGGGACGCTGCTCATGCAGGGGACGCCCGCCGCGCTGGAGCAGAACATTGAGGGCAAAGTGTGGAATGTGACCGCCGGGGCCGAGGATGCCGCGCTGCTGACCGATCTATACTGTGTCAGCAACATGAAGCAGGAGGACGGACGGTTTACCCTCCGCATTGTTGAGGATGGATGCCCAATCAAGACCGCACAGCCTGTCCAGCCCAACCTGGAGGATGTGTTCTTGTACTATTGCAGGGGGGAGCGCCATGATACGTCTGATACGGTATGAGTTTATCAAGCAGTTCTGCAAACGCTCCATCCTGGCGCTCTTTGTGGTGTTCAGCCTCGCCAACCTGTTCAAAATCTATGGCGAATACAAATCCTACTCCTATCTGACAGACGGGAACGGAGAGCGGAGCTGGCACACGCTCCATTGGCAGCTCTATGAGGAATACCGGGGCGAGATTACCCCGGAGAAGGTCGAACGCCTGCTTGCGGTCTATCAGCCACTTGTGGAGGCCACATCGGATATGACCGCAAGCACCGCCACCGATGACCCCAATACGATGACCGGGAACCTGTACAGCGACAGGAACCTGCTGGACAAGTATTTTGTGCAGCCTATGCAGTATTCCTATGAGTACAGCGGCCGGTCGGAGCAAGTGGCAAACAGAGCGCGGCAAAGCGCCGCGCTCTATGGGGAACGGGGAGCGGTCTATCAGCAGAGGGAGAGCGGCGCGATCTATAACCTCTATGCTGGCCGCACCATCCCCGCCTTTTCCTATCGGGAAATGTGCAATTACTATCTGAACTATGATTTTTCCATCATCCTGACCCTCCTGCTCTGCCTCTATGGGATCATCGGAACCTTTGTGAGCGAGCGGGAAACGCAGATGGATATGCTGTTACTGGTAAGTCCTAACGGCGGCAGAAAAACAGCCCTGGCGAAAATCCTCGCGGCCACCCTGTTTCTGCTCTTGACATCGCTGTGGTTTTCTCTCCTTGACCTGATTGGCTTTGCGGCCTCCTTTCAGACCTTGGAAGGGCTGACCCTGCCGGTGTTCGCGATTCCGAACTTTGCGGAAGTCTCCGTTAATCTCAGCATTTTTCAGTATGTCCTCCTGTCTGCGGCACTTAAATGCGCTGGCACATGGGTGATTGGGATGCTCTGGCTGCTGGTTTCGATGTTCTGGAAAAATGCCCTGCTCCCGTTTGTCATCAATTTTGCCCTCTGTATAGTGCTGGTTGTCAACGGAGCCGTTTGCGCCTACTCCAATTTCTTCTGGACAAAGGTGCTGAATCCCTATTCTCTGCTGACCAACCGTGTTCTCCTGGGCAAAACGGAGTTTGTGAACCTGGGCGGGTTCCCCGTCCTGACTTGGCAGGCCGCAGTTTGGATTTCTTTGACAGCGGGCTTTGTGCTTGTTACCGCAATCTATTTTCTGTCAGCGGAAAACTGCCACCGCTGTGTTGGGAGGGCAAAATGAGTGTTTTCTCTTATGAATGGAAAAAACTGATGATTTACCAGCGGGGCCTATGCTATATCTTGGCCGCGCTCCTGGTCAGTACGGTTTGGCTGGCTGCAACCGACAGGCCGCAGAACAGCGCGATGGAAGAATACCG
This sequence comes from Anaerotruncus sp. 1XD42-93, assembly GCF_009917605.1. Classification (NCBI taxonomy): domain Bacteria; kingdom Bacillati; phylum Bacillota; class Clostridia; order Eubacteriales; family Oscillospiraceae; genus Anaerotruncus; species Anaerotruncus sp. 1XD42-93. Next base: position 38,504 of record NZ_QZEG01000025.1, read on the forward strand.
CGAGGAATACGAGTGGTATCTGGAACGGCTGGACGGGGCGTATACAGAGGAAAAGGCCGCTTGGCTGGAGCAGGAGGCCCAGGCCATCACGGAGGCCCGCTATGCCCGCTCCGGGTCCCAGGAAAGCTATTACAGCGGCCAGATCACAGCGGAACAGTATGAGCGGCAGACTGCGGAGGTCAACACTGTATTGGCCCATGAGCATGGTTTTGAAGCTGTGTATCAGCAATATTTATATATCTGCGAGAACACCGGCAATCGTTACTTTCTGAAAACAAACGGCTGGGCGGGGCTGTTTTCCGCCCAAACGCTGGACTTCCCGCTGTTCCTTGTCATTTTGATTTTGGCTGCTGCGGTTTTTTGCTCGGAGTATAGCTGCCAGATGGACGCGCTTTTGCGGACGGCTCCGCAGAGCCGCAAGAGTGCCAGAAGTAAAGTCGTGATGACCCTCTGCGCCGTGTTTGTCCTCTGTGTAGGACTATCCCTGATCCGTTTTCTGTTCTTTGCGGTAAAATATGGCCTGCCCCACGGGGAGTACCCTGTTCAGAGTATCGCCAGTTTCGGGGGCAGTACAAAAAATATCTCCCTGCTGGCTGCGTATCTGATTTTGACCGTCCTGCGCTGCTTTGGCTCGGTGTACCTCGCCGCTCTGCTGCTCTTTACCTCCGTTTTAGTGAAGAAATACGCTTTGACGGTGGTGATTGGGGTGGCATCCACCTTAATACCGTATATCGGCCTGTCCAGACAGATCTGCTACCGCTTGCCGCTGCCCCTGCCGTTCCTGCTGGCAACCGGCTTTTTGGAGGGGGCTTCTTCTGTGGAGGATTCGTTGACAGGTGAAACCATCGTGACTTTTTCGGAGCGTTCCCCCCAGGAGCTGCTGGCCCTGCTCAGCCTGTCCGCTGTGTGCTGCGCCCTCATGGTATGGTGGGTCCTGCGGCAAAACACAAACTGCTGGCAGTCTGGAAGAAAAGCCGTCAGAGGCTGCGGGGTTGCCGCGCTCTGCCTGCCGGTGTTGCTCTCGCTGTCCGGCTGCTCTGTCACAGAATCTACAAACGGGATATTCAATTCATCTTCGCAAAGTGTGTCGGAAACTTACAGTGTGATCTTCGACGATCAGACGCGGACATACTCTCTGGAGAACCGGGAAACCGGCGCTTTGACGGATTTGGCCCTCTCTCCGCTGTTCGGGGCCTTTTTGGACGGAGAATCCGTCCAGGCGGTCTATATGGATGCTCCCTGCATTTACTATATGACCTCGCGCACAGAACAGTATGTGGATCGGGTCGGCAGCTACAACAGCACAGCTACCCAGGTGTCTATTGTCCAGCTTGATACAGAAACCTTTGAGGAACAGGTTATTTTCGAGAAAATAACGGACAGCGGGCGATCTCTGCTGGGAATTGACTATACCGTGGGGGATACCTGGATGTTTCTGCAATACTGCTATGGCTTTTTCTTGAACAACGACAGCCTCTTTTTCATTACGAATGATGGGATTACGGAAGTGAGCAGGACGATCCAGCGAACGCAAGTGCTGGACATCCCCACCAGGGGGAATATAGCGTTTGATGGGCGGACGATCTACTTCATCAACGAAAATTCTTTGCTGACGACGTATGATACCAAGACCCAAAAAGCAAGGCCGTTTCGGAATATGGTTGCCTATGACTTCTGCCTGACCGACCAAGGGCTGTATTTTATCAACCGCATGGATTCCGACTGTGTTTATTTGTGCGGCAAGGACGGCGTTGGCAGTCTGAAGGTTTCAAATGATCCAGCCTTGTCTGTTGAGTATGACGGTGAGAACGTTACCATGATTCTAAAATCGGACGGGAAGGAGGTGGTTTTTGAGCCGTGACGGTACGGGAGCGCCAAGCATCCGTCAGAGCAAGGCGAAAAAAGCGCGGCAGAAGGTTGATGATCGCCTATGCTTTGCGCGGTGTGATCTTCCTTCTGCTGGATCTGATGATTATTCTTATGGTATGTGGGGTGCTTTATATCAAGGAGCATCTGGCTCCTGCGCCGGACAGTGAATTGCCTGATGGGAATAGAGGAGATTCAACGGGCGATACCACTGTTGCGGGAAGCTCCATCATTCCGGCAGCGCCTTCTATTCCCGGACAAGTAAAAATTGCCTTGGATGCCGGACGTGGTGGAGATCAGCCTGGGTGCGTAATAAATGGTGCAACTGAAAAGGATATTACTTTGTCCATCGTTTTGCTACTCCAAGAAAAATTGGAATCAGAGGGTGCTGCCGTTGTTTTAACGCGGAGTGCCGATTCTGATGTCAGCTTGCCTGACTGTTCAGAGATCGCAAACAACGCCGGGGCGAATTATTTTATCAGCATCCATTGTAATTCGTATGAAGATGATTCTTCCGTCACAGGATTTGGGTGCTATTGCTATCAATCTGCTGAAAGTGAGAATCTGGAAGAAACTATCACATCAACGGCGGATAACCATTCGATTTCAACGCGGAAGGTAAAGGAGGAAAACTATGCCGTGTTGCGCGAAACGGCGATTCCTGCTGTTCTAATTGGGGTCGGTTTTTTGACGAACACAGAAGAACGGGGAAAACTGTTGTCCCCGGAATATCAGGATACTGTGTCCTGCTTGCGGGAATAAAACCCATGACAAGATGCGGGAGGATACTGTACTGCTGAATTTCCCGATATATTGCCCTAAATGCAAGCAGGAAACGCTTATTGAGGGACAACAAAAAAATCACCGTCATCAAAGGGCCAGACGCATAGATGCAGAGCCGATGAACTTGTGAGCGAATCACCAGATCATCGGCTCTGCATATCACATTACATACTGTTTTGCATCTAAAAGATAAGTATTTTCCATTTGCCCGTCAGTTCATTTGCCATAGCGCGTACAGCGGCCAGGACCAGCCGCCCCTCTGTTCCGGGCGAGCTCGGTAAAGCCCCGCGATTTCCTGGATTTCGCGCTTTGATACTAAGAGCAATTTTGCTTTTAATAAGAACCTGTATTCACAAGGAGAAAAGAACGTGGTAAAATAGAGATATGGAAGAAAAAGGACGGGAGTCG
>NZ_QZEG01000026.1:0-38155 GCF_009917605.1 Anaerotruncus sp. 1XD42-93
ACCTCTTTTTCCGCGAAATCACGGAACAGCTGCCGCGCCATTTCCTGCTCTTTGCTCAATACAAAGTCCATGCGTGTTCCTCCTACTAATTTGTCTTTGCCGGGAATGTCCGGCAAAAAATGATTCGTTTCAAAAGACGCACAAAAATTCAGGAGTATTCCATAAGACAAAATTTCAAATTTCATAATATGGAATGCATCCCAAAAACCATCTTTGTTAATATTATATCAGATAGAAGAAAAAAATACAAGAAAAAGGTTTGTGCCTTTTTGAACAAAAAACCTCCGAGTGATTCATAAAAATATACAAACTTACAGGAAGGGAAAATTTTGGGTCATACCACTCAAAAATCAATTCCGTACCTTGGTTTACACCTGCTCCGGGCTGCAAACACCAGCGGGCATCTTGCGTTCAACCGCCGAAACTGATTCGGACCGAAACAAAGGGCGAGGGGACTGCCTGCTGCCAATTTTTGCGGATACGGCAATGTACAGAGGGATCGTTGCAGAGTAACGCCTTCACACAGAAAGTGAGGGGAGCAGGCTGTCTTTGTGCCTTCTATAGTAGAAAAAGCCAATCAGGTCAGCAAAGGCCCAACCGATCGGGATTGCCCACCAGATGGCGAGCAGGCCAAATGCGGGGAGCGGGGCAAACAGGTAGGCGATCGCGACACGAGTTCCGAGGGAAGCGACCGTCAGCACGACCGACATCCCAGCACGCCCAAGTCCCCGGTAAAGCCCATAGAGCAGGAACAAATAGCCAATCCCGCAGTAACAGGCCCCCTCGATCCGCAGATACTGCACCCCGATCGAGAGGATCTCCAGCTCCCCCGGGTCCACGAAAATGCACATTAACGGACGGGCAAAAACAACCACTGCTGCTGAGATAATCAGGCAGAACAGGGTCGCAGCCCGCACCGAAGAGCGGATTCCGTTCTGAATCCGCTCCCGCTTGCCTGCGCCCAGGTTTTGCGCAATATAGGTGGAAAAGGCATTTCCAAAATCCTGCACCGGCATATAGGCGAACGAATCAATCTTGACAGCCGCTGCAAATGCTGCCATGACCTGTACGCCAAAGCTGTTGACCAGCCCCTGGATCATCAAAATCCCAAAGTTCATAATCGACTGCTGGACGCTGGAAAGCGCCGAATAGGAGATAATCCTCCCCAGCAGGGGGCGGTCGAGCTGGAGATGCCGCCTTCCAGGACGAAGCTCCGGAGCCTTGCAGTAGCAGTAGACCGCAATTAGAAGCGCGGAAACGCCCTGTGCAATAACCGTGGCAAGCGCGGCACCGCCCACCCCCATCCCGAGTGGGACAACGAACAGAAGATCCAGCCCCACATTGAGCAGGGCGGAAAGCGCAAGAAAGCAGAGCGGAGTCACGGAATCGCCAATGCTGCGCAGGACCGCTGAAAAATAGTTATAGAGAAAGGTGAAGCCAATCCCATAGAAGATGATCCACAGGTACTCTCGGGTCAGACCGAGGATGTCCGGCGGGATTCGGAGAAACCATAAAATCTGCTCGATCAGGAGGATCGAAGCAAGGTTGATGGCAAGGGTCACCAACGCAATAAAGGCAAAGGAAAGCAGGATCGCATGTTTCAGCTTTTCAGCCTGCCGCGCGCCAAAAAGCTGGGAAAAAACGACCCCGCTGCCCATGCACAGTCCAAGGATGATTGAAGTCAGAAACACCATAAGCGTATAGGACGATCCCACTGCCGCAAGCGCACCCGCGCCGACATACTTCCCGACGATGATGGTATCTACAATGTTATAGACCTGCTGAAAGAGATTCCCTATCATCATAGGAACCGCAAACAGCAGAATTGACTTGGTTTCGTTGCCCTGTGTCAGATCGTGCGCCATCTCAAACCCCCGCGTGTCGGCCACCGCAAGTAGCCGCAGCCGTTGATACGGGTTTTATCATACCACATCGCGAAGCGATGTAGTATGATCGGCCATAGGGGCGGGAGCGGGCTTTGCCCGCGTATCGTCCTGGCCATAACCCTGGTATAATAGCTGTTTTGCAGCTATTATACCACTATCGCGAAGCGATGTGGTATAATCGGCCATAGGGACGGGAGCGGGCTTTGCCCGCGTATCGTCCTGGCCATAACCCTGGTATAATAGCTGTTTTGCAGCTATTATACCACTATCGCGAAGCGATGTGGTATAATCGGCCATAGGGACGGGAGCAGGCTGTGCCTGCGTATCGTCCTGGCCATCGTTTTGGTATAATAGCTGTTTTGCAGCTATTATACCACAAACCGGGGATGCCCGCAACTGAAATGGACCGGTCAGTTGCCCCACGCAATCTGCTGCGTTTGTTGCAGCGGGTATTCGATCAGGTCCGAACGGCTGAGATTTTCACGGTCCAGGCGGATCGCTGTAATCTGACAGTTGGAATAGGTGGTGTAGTAGTAGATCTTCCTGTCGGCGTTGATGCAGCAGGAATAGGAGGTCAGTTCATATTTGTCCCCTGGCATAACCACCCCTCCGCGCACCATCGAAACGGTAGACAACAGATGAAACATCTGCGAAATGCTGCTGTCTTCATCCTTATCACAGATCGAATTGAGCAGCAGATAGGACACCTTTACAAAACGGGAAGCCGGAGAAAAATCGCCCGGCAGCCCGATGCTGCCGAATCCGCATCCAAATGGCTCCAACCCCAGTTTTTGGTTGAAGCAGTTGTTCGGCTGTCCGGGAATCAGGTTCATATATTGGCAAAGGTTCTCCATCTGGAAATGAAAGGGGGGATTGTTGGTCATAACCCCGACCGGGTTTTCATAGATGCTGGTTCCCCCTTTGGTCGATTCCAGTACGATCGACCCGGTTACATCGGCAATATGCCAGTGCAGCGGGACCAGCGGGATCTGCCCGCTGAACGGTATCGCGACGATGTGGGTTTCCTCCAGCAGTTCCCGCGCGTCTGCCAGCGAGGCGCATCTGCCGAGCAGCCAGGGGATCAGTTCAAACGGAGAGATATTGCTTTTTCGGGGGTCCATTTCCTCCGAATAGTAGGCATTTCCCGGAAAGTTCAATCCCGCCACACAAAGCCCTTTTTCATTTACCCCTTCCGCGTAGAGCGGGTAGCCTCCGGATATGGTTGCCGAACCCATGAACGCATAGTGCTCCTTCATATATCCAGCCCTGCGGAACAGGAAAGGAAAATTTCTGGGCGTAATCACCACCCGCTCCCCAAAATTGTATTCAATATCCATGTTGCGCCCGAAATAAAAATCGCTGGTTTTCATCGCGATGCTGGTACACATAATAGGCATATCCCCCTGTTCATCTGAATCTTCATTCTTCATATTAGTATATCCAGCATATGGGGTTTGTATGTTTTTTACATAATGCTGCCGCTCTGACAGAAAGAATTCAAAAGGAAATTACAGGATGCTTGCACTCTTCGCGGCAGCATGTTATAATAGCGACAAAGCAGCTGTTGTACCGGGAAATCCTGCTGCCAGGGTATCTGGCAGCAGCGGTATTATTTTTAGAAAACTGCGTCAAAAAGGCTTGACTTAACTATACGTTTGTGGTATATTTGTATCAAGATAAAAACAGTAATCATTTTTGAAATGAAATAAAATTCTTAGGAGGATGTTTCAAATGAAAAAGTTTGTTTGCACCATTTGCGGATACGTTCACGAAGGAGATTCTGCGCCAGAGTTCTGCCCGCAGTGCAAGGCGCCTGCGTCCAAATTTGAGGAGCAGAAGGGCAATTCGATGGTCTGGGCGGATGAGCACAGAATCGGTGTTGCGGCTGGCGTCGATGCAGAGATCATTGAGGGCCTGCGCATGAACTTTACCGGTGAGTGCACCGAGGTTGGCATGTATCTGGCAATGGCGCGTCAGGCGCATCGTGAAGGGTATCCGGAGATTGGCCTCTATTATGAGAAAGCCGCCTATGAAGAGGCAGAGCATGCTGCGAAATTCGCGGAGCTGCTGGGTGAGTGTGTCAATGCTGACACCAAAAAGAACCTCGAACTGCGTGTTGCCGCTGAGAACGGCGCTTGCGACGGCAAGAAGAAACTGGCTGCCCGCGCGAAAGAGCTGGGTCTGGATGCAATCCATGACACTGTTCATGAGATGGCAAAGGATGAGGCGCGTCATGGCTGCGCATTCAACGGCCTGCTGAACAGATATTTTGGTAAGTAAGCCATGGATATTAAAAAGAGTATAGAAGAGCTGGTTGATAAAATTAAGAACGACAAGGAGCTGCGGGACAATTTTACAAAAGACCCTGTAGCCACAGTGGAAAAGCTTCTGGGAGTTGACCTTCCGGAAGAGCAGATCAACCAGATTGTCGATGCGATCAAGGCTAAGATCAGTTTAGATAAAATCAGCAGTTTCTTTCAAAAATAACATGTTTTTTAAAGGCGGAGCAGTTGCTCCGCCTTTTTCTATTCAGCGTGTCCTGTCGCTGTTTCGCAGTCGCACAGAGATAGACAACTGTTTTTTCATCGGTGCCGGTTCCAGTATTTGCGGTCCAGGCTGCGGTACTGCACCGCTTCATTCAGATGTTCCAGCTCAATCTGCCCGCTGCTGTCCAGATCGGCGATCGTGCGCGATACCTTCAAAATTCGGTCATAGGCGCGTCCGGAAAGACTCAGCCGGTCGAACAGCTTGCGAAGCAGCGCATCCGCATCTGGGGAAAGCGGGCAGAATCGGGGGAGCATAGGGGGCGGGATTTCCGCATTGCAGGGGATGCCCAACCCACCGAACCGGCGGTCCTGTATCCCTCTGGCGTTGGTGACACGCGCCCGGATCTCTGCGGAGGTTTCCTCCTGCCGTCTGCTCGAAAGCAGGTCATATCCGACCGGCAGGACCTCGACATGCAGGTCGATCCGGTCGAGCAGAGGCCCGGAAACCCGATCCAGATACCGCTCGATTCGGGCTTCCGGACAGGTACAACTGCGGGTAGGGTGTCCGAAATATCCACAGGGGCAGGGATTCATCGCCGCAACCAATGTAAACCGGCTGGGATAGCTGAGCCGGGCCTGTGCTCGCGAAAGGGTGAGTGTCCCATCCTCAAGGGGCTGGCGGAGCGCTTCCAGCACAGGACGCTGGAATTCAGGCAATTCGTCAAGGAATAGCACCCCATTATGTGCGAGGGAGAGTTCCCCCGGACGCGGGATCGAACCACCCCCACACATCCCAGCAGTGGAAACTGTATGGTGCGGCGCGCGGAACGGACGGTTCCGAATCAACGGGACGCCTGGCGGGAGCAATCCCGCTGCCGAGTAGATTTTGGTGGTTTCGACCGCTTCTTCTGGGTGCATCTCGGGGAGGATTGAGGGCAGACGCTTGGCGAGCATACTTTTTCCGGTGCCGGGTGCACCGATCATCAAAACGTTGTGACCGCCCGCCGCCGCAATTTCCAGGGCTCGCTTGGCAACCTGCTGTCCCTTCACATCACTGAAATCGGCCAGCGGTGGGCCTGCGGCCTCCTCAAAAGCGCAATCGGAAACTGGGAGCAGCGTTGTTTCCTTCCGAAGGAAACAAACAAGCTCACCAATCCCCGCAACCGGGTAGACTGTCATTCCCTGTACCGCGGATGCTTCAGCAGCGTTGCCGGCGGGGATGAAGGCAGACGAAATTCCCAGCCCTGCCGCACCGAGCAGCATAGGGAGCACCCCATCTACCGACCGCACTTCCCCTGACAGGGACAGTTCCCCAAGAAAAATCGCATTCTGCGGTTCCGGGAGAATGCCCTGTGCGCTCAAGAGGCCGATCAGGATCGGCAGGTCATAGAGTGAGCCAACCTTCCTGACGCCTGCAGGGGCAAGATTGACAACGATCCGCCCGTCAGGGAATGGATAGCCACTGTGCAGCAAGGCGGAACGCACCCGGTCGCGGGACTCCCGGACCGCTGCATCCGGCAGTCCGACGATGTCAAAACCGGGCATCGCCTGGGAGACGCCTACCTCTGCGGTGACAGCGAACGGCTCGATTCCGGTCAGACCAAGGCTGCGGATGGTAGCAAGCATGTGAACCCCCTCCATTTTTTATCTGAACTCACCACAGACGCCGTTTCCCGCCCAAAAAATCCTCATCTGAAATGGGAAGAAAAACAGATTTTCAGACACCCATCGTGTGCTCAAAGCAGATTTTCAGACCAATGCCAATCAGGATGATCCCACCGAATATCTCGGCGCGATGCCCGAGCAGCCTTCCAAACCGGGAACCGATCCCTGCTCCCACCAGACAGCAAAACAGGGTGACCACCCCGATAAATCCCGCAGCGGTCAGGATATTGACCCGCATCACCGCAAAACTGATCCCGATAGCAAGGGCGTCGATACTGGTGGCGACCGCCTGCACCAGCAGGATACGCAAGGTAAAACTGCGAGGGACAATCTGCCCCTCGGGGGAGCGCAGATCGTGCAGTCCGTCGAACACCATCTTCCCGCCGATTGCCGCGAGCAGTCCGAGCGCGATCCAATGGTCAAATGCGCTGATCGCATCGCTGAAGGTGCGTCCGGCAAAATAGCCTGTGACCGGCATCAGCGCCTGAAACAGCCCGAACGCGGCGGCGGCCTCTATCGCCTGCCTGCGGCCGAATCCCCGGTAGGCAAGCCCGTTGGAGAGGGAAACGGCAAACGCATCCATCGAAAGTCCGATGGCAATCAAAAAAAGTGAGAGCAGATCCATATACGAAAAATCCTTTCCGGAGCATCCGGTACCATCGGATGTTCTATAATGACAGCAGGCGCCGGAGCAGAAAAAATTGCCGCAAAACCACGCCATGACAGGCTGCAAGCGGCAGCACCGTTATCCTGCGGATATTATAGCATATTTGCCTCCCGTTCGTACAGAACTATCTTTTTTCATGTATGAAAATCTGACAAGCGAAATCTGGCGAAAATGATAAAAATGGCAGAAAACAAGAAAGAAAAAACATAGAGATAACAAGAAGCCGTTCAAATGCGCTAATTAGCGTGATTGAACGGCTTTTCGTTTTTTAAATTGTGGCGGGCCACATTATCTATTATCCGAACGCGAGCCGCCTTGTTTTCGCTGCGATCAGCAGCCTCTGGACCGCTTTCCGCTACCTGCCGCCTGTCGTTAAAATCAATCGTGTCCCAGTTCTCCAGGTGGGCGGATAGAGTCTCGATTTTTTGTGGGGAGATTGTTTCAGCGTTCAGCGCCGCAATCTCCTTTATCAGCCGTTGACGGTTGGCATCCAGCTCCTCAATTTTGCCGTTGGCATAGGACAACAAAACTGCATTGGCCCCGGCCAGAGTATTCAGCAGTTTTTCAATTTCGTCCTCTACCTGGGCAAGCTCCACGTTTAAAGCAGTCAGCTTGGGCGTAAATCGGATTGCGGAGCCGTTGAGAGATAAAACCTCGTTTTAATTCTTTGCCGTAAATCAAGATATTGTTTTCAGCAAAGTACCGGGCAATATCCCCGAACGACGTAGACGGCTCGGCGTACATCTCGAACATCAACCGAGCGATATTCGCCGTGTCTGGGTCCGGGATCATCATTTTCGTCCGTATGCCCCGGATAGTGGTGGGCTCCAGCTTGAAGCCATAGGGGGCCGCGCCGCTCATGTGGAAGCCCCGTTGACACCGGGAATAGTAAGCGTCCGTTACCCGCTTCTGGATTGCCTCTCGCTCCAGTTGTGCAAATACAATGCAGATATTCAGCACAGCCCGGCCCATGGGTGTGGAGGTATCAAACTTTTCCGTAGAGGAAACGAACTCCACATTGTATTGCTGGAACAGTTCCATCATGGTTGCGAAGTCCAAAATAGAACGGCTGATACGATCCAGCTCGTAAACCACCACCCGGCGGATTAAGCCCTGCCTAATATCGGCTAAAAGCTCCTGGAATTTGGGCCTGTCCGTATTCTTCCCGGAGTAATCCCTATCTTGATAATCCTTGTGGTTCCCACCTCTTAACTCATAGAAGCTGTATTCGTAAATTCTCTTGAAGATTACATCCAACTCCGCGATGCGCTTTTCAGACTGTGCCAGCACAGCCTTTTTCTGTGCCAGCAGGCTCCGTTCCGCCGCCCGCTGGATAAAGTCGTCCTCATACTGCGTCACATAGGAGATCGCTTCCCGCAGGTTCCGCAGTACGATTTCTTCCAGCATTACACGGCGGATGGAGTGCGTCTTGCACAGGGTACGGTCTTTCCGATAGGCGGAGCAGATGTAATACTCCTGTTCCGGCTTGAAGTGGTTGGCCCGGCATAGGTACATCTTGCCGTCTCAATCAGCGCAGTATACCAGTCCGGAAAACATACCCATGTCCCCATCTTGGTCGGGCGGCGTCTGGCCTGCCGGATGTTCTGCAAGCCCAGGAACACGCTTTTCCCGATAATCGGCTCTTGGGTGTTCTCGAAGATCACCCACTCGGACGGGTTATTCCAGACCTTTTTCTTGCTCTTGAACGATGGTTTGCTGGCCTTTAAATTGACCGTATGGCCCAGGTACTCGATACGCTCCAAAATGAGGGAAACAGTTTCGTTTGTCCATTTGTAGGGATTAGCTGTGGGAGCGTTGCAGACCAGCAAACCCTTTTCGTGGGCGTAGTCCGTGGGGTTCGGGACGTTGTTCTGTTGCAGCCACTTGGCGATCTGCGTCGGCCCCAAGCCATCCACGCACAGGGAGAAACTCTTTTGCACGATAGCCGCCGCTTCCTCGTCCACAATCCAGCGTTTCTTGTCCTCCGGGTCTTTCATGTACCCATAGGGCGGGATGATGCAAAGGTGTTCGCCAGAGCGCCCCTTGGATTGCCAGGTTGCCTTGATTTTTTTGCTGGCGTCCTTGGCGAATATCTCATTGAATATGTTGCGGATTGCGGTAAATTCACTATCTCCTTTTGCGCTGTCCACTCCGTCATTTACGGCGATAAAGTGAACATCATATTCTGGAAATACCATTTCACTGATATGGACAAGATCATAAAACCATGCGGAGTTGCTGACAAACCAAAAGTGCGCCAAGGGAAAAATTTCCTTTTGCGCACTTTTCAACATCAGGAAGAAAATGAAGATATTTTACAAGCCAGCAGTAATCCTATCTGGTATAATAGGCATCATCAAGGAGGAAAGCCGCATGAAAAAAGAAGTACGAACGGTGGTCTACGATGATGAACTCCGTATTGAGGCTTATCGTTTTGAGGGCATCGTACAGCCTTTTCCGAACCATTTTCACGAATACTATGTGATTGGTTTCATGGAAGATGGGGAGCGTGTCCTGTCCTGCAAAAATCAGGAGTACACCATCAAAAGGGGCGATGTTCTTCTGTTCAACCCGGGAGATAACCACGCCTGTGTTCAGAGTGACGGCGGTACGCTGGATTATCGGGGCTTCAACATCACCAAGGAGGTTATGCTGGATTTGGCGGAGGAAGTTACCGGCAGACGGGCGCTGCCTGGATTTTCCCAAAACGTAATCTCTGATGAAGAAGTCACCTGCTATTTGCGCCCCCTTCATGAACTGGTAATGAAAGGTTCCAACGAGTTTGGGAAAGAGGAAACCCTGCTCCTCCTGACCTCTCTGCTGATCCAGCAATACGGCCAGCCTTTTGAGAGTTGTGTCCCGGAGTGCCGGGAGGAAATTGAAAAAGCCTGTGCCTTTATGGAACAGCATTATGCCGAGCGGATTTATCTGGAACAGATTTGCCACCGCGCCGGATTGAGCAAATCCACCCTGCTCCGGGCCTTTGCCCTCTCAAAAGGCGTCACACCGTACAGCTATCTGGAAAACATTCGCATAGGCAAGGCTAAAAAACTTTTAGAGCAAGGCGTTCCTCCCGTTGAGGCGGCGCTGCAAACCGGCTTCTCCGACCAGAGCCATTTTACCAATTATTTCAACCGATTTATTGGGCTGGCCCCCGGAATTTATCGGGACATATTCAGGGACACGGAGGAAATGCCGCATGAAGGGTAACAGAACAGTGGGCCATCTCTCCGCCCTTCTTACAATCATCATTTGGGGGACGACCTTTATCTCCACCAAAATTCTGCTGGCCGACTTCCAGCCGGTAGAGATATTGTTCTTTCGCTTCGTCATGGGACTGCTGGCCCTGTTGGTTGTTTATCCCCAACCTTTGAAAGGGACGAACCGGCAACAGGAATTGACCTTTGCCGCAGCGGGACTGTGCGGGATATGCCTTTACTATCTGTTGGAGAATATCGCACTCACCTACACAATGGCCTCCAATGTCGGGGTGATTATTTCCATAGCCCCGTTTTTCACGGCGCTCCTATCCCATCTGTTTCTGAAAGAGGAAAAGCCCCATGCCAGCTTTTTCATTGGCTTTGTAGTGGCTATGGCCGGGATCGCTTTAATCAGCTTCAACGGCTCCAAGCTGGAGCTGAACCCCGCCGGGGACTTGCTGGCACTGCTGGCCGCACTGATTTGGGCCTGTTATTCTGTGCTGACAAAGAAAATCAGCGGTTACGGCTACCACACCATTCTTACAACCCGGCGAGTGTTCTGCTATGGCATCTTGTTCATACTCCCGACACTATTCCTGTTTGACTTCAAGCTGAATTTGATAAGATTTGCAAATCCTGTGTACCTGTTCAACATTCTGTTTTTAGGGTTGGGCGCATCGGCCCTGTGCTTTGTCACCTGGAATTTTGCGGTCAAGGCGTTGGGAGCGGTCAAGACGAGCGTTTATATCTATATGGTTCCCGTGATTACGGTAGTAACTTCCGTGGCAATTCTCCATGAGAAAATCACCGCCCTGGCCGCTGTCGGGACGGTTTTGACGCTGGCGGGTCTGCTCCTGTCGGAGAGCAAACTATTTTTGAGAAAAGAGGCAAAGCAAAATGGACTGGCAAAATGAAAAGTGCGTCATGGTCATTGACGAGAGCCTGCCCCTGGGTATCATCGCAAATACGGCGGCGATCATGGGGATTACCCTGGGAAAGAAAATGCCGGAGGTGGTAGGGGCTGACGTTACCGACCAAAGCGGCAACGAACATCTTGGCATCATAGAATTTCCTGTGCCCATCCTGCGCGGTTCACCGGAGATTATCAAGCAGATACGGGAAAAACTCTACCAGCCTGATTTTCAAGATTTGACGGTGGTGGATTTCTCCGATCTGGCCCAGGGCTGCAAGACCTATGGCGAATTTATTGAGAAGATGGGCCACGCTCCCGAAAGTAACCTACAATATTTCGGCATCGCAATTTGTGGCCCAAAGAAAAAGGTCAATAAGCTGACCGGGAATATGGCTTTACTGCGATAAACCAATATGTAGATTAGCCGGTGTTCCCTGCGGTTCTTACTATAAATGGCTTAGATATCGTCTACACAAGAAGTTAGGATTGTGATAGAATGGAACTATCTAAAAAGACCGGGGACAGAAAGATGGATGCATCCTATCACAGACATGATATAAACGATAAAGTGGGAATTGCTTGAACCACATTTGCCGGGACAACGAGGCCAGTGGGGCGGGATCGCTTAGGATAACCGCCGTTCTATCAATGCGGTGTTTTGGGTATTGCGAACTGGAGCGCCCTGGCGTGACCTGCCTCCCGATTACGGGAAGTGGGGCAGTGTTCATCAGAGGTTCATCCGTTGGCGCAGAAAAGGTGTTTGGGAAAAGCTCTTAGAAATTCTGATCGATGAGCCGGATTATGAATGGCTGATGATCGACGCCAGCCATATCAAGGTACATCCCCACGCAGCGGGAGCAAAAGGCGGCAATCAGGATATGTCCAAGACAAAAGGGGGCTTAACACCAAAATACATCTGGCCGTGGATGCGCATGGTATGCCAGTCCGAATCCTTATTACAGAGGGTACCCGAGCGGATTGTAAAGAAGCTGTCCACCTGATAGAAGGCATTTCCGCAGAAACCCTGTTGGCAGACCGGGGTTATGACACAAATGATATCCTGTCCTATGCGGTTTCAGCGGGGGTGGAACCCGTAATTCCACCGAAGAAGAACCGTAAAGAACAGCGCGGCTATGATAAATATCTCTATAAACTGCGCCGCTTGGCAGAAAACTGCTTTCTATCTTTGAAACGCCGGAGAGGTCTTGCCACCCGCTATGCCAAGACCTCCGATGCTTTTATCTCCGCGATACATGTTCGTTGTATCGCTATTTGGGCTGCTATCCGTTCTTAACCCGTGTAGATGCTATCTAAGATGATAAAATAAAGCACATGAAAAGGCATGAAATAAGCGAAAAACAAAAGAAGGCCATCTGAGATGTAATGTATAAAGGGTGGTTTCACCAAGCCACTACATTACATTGGCTGACGGTTCATTTGTAGCAAAATGGAATAGGCTGGAAAGGCGGTGATCGACCAGCAGGAAGGAACCGAAACAGGAGCGTCCGGGGATGACCTGGGCGCTCCGCTCTCTTTGCCGGCCAAGGGCCGATGGTGGTACTGCCTGACGGCGGCTGTGCGCTCTCCGGGGGCGGCTCCGCCGGGGGTGTCTATCCCCTGCCGGTATATACCAGCAGACGCCAACGGCGGCTTGTGCATCGGGCGGAGTTGCGCCGATGCACTGAGGGCTTGGGGGCCGTCGGCCACCAGCAAGCTGCGCCGGGTATACACCGGTGCATTGCTTGCTACTACTATTAATGCCTATAAACGGAAGTTGAATGTCATTCGCTTTTGCGGTATACTGAACTCGTGATAAATCGACAAATCGGAACATGAATGTTTGGAAAGGGAAAAGAAGGAAAATGAATGTTTCGTTATTCTCAAACCAATATCTTGTTCGAAAGATGTGCGCCAATGATGTAGCGGAAGTATACACATTATGCTATAAAAACAGTCTATACTATCAATACTGTCCACCGTTTGTATCAGAACAGAGCATTATGAATGATATGAATGCGCTCCCACCCAACAAGGAAATGTGCGATAAGTATTATCTGGGATTTTATGATGGGGAAAAACTGATTGCTGTGATGGATTTCATCATGGCCTACCCGGATGAATTAACAGCCTTTATTGGATTTTTTATGACGGATGTGTCCATACAGAATACTGGAACAGGGAGCAAGATTATCAATGACCTGTGTGCTTATCTGTTCCGTATTGGGATGGCGAATGTCCGCCTTGGTTGGGTAAAAGGGAATCCTCAAGCAGAACATTTTTGGTACAAAAATGGTTTTAGAGAAACAGGAGTTACATATGATACCGAAAACTATACCGTAATTGTTGCCCAACGAGGTTTATGAATTCCAGTTTATCGGGGGATTTCATCTTTTGGGTGAAATCCCCCCTTGACAAATGTTCTCCTGGTGGAAAATCTGTTCCTCAAACTCAAAAACAACCGCCGCTTTGCTACCAGATATGAGAAGGAAGCTCTCTATTTCCGTGCTGTTGTCTGTCTTGCCTGATAACTTTGAAAGTAATCAAACGGGGATACCGGAAAAGCACCTTTCGATTCTGGCTGCTGGTACCGCTTTTTAGACGGATGCAGCCGCCGCAGCCGTCATGGCATCCTCCAGAAACTGTTTGACACATTGCGGCATATAGCGGTTGCGTTTATAATAGAAGCAGATGTCCCGCCGGGCGGCTTCTCCTTCCAGCTTATAGTAGACCATGTCTGGATGGGGCAGTGTGCTCCTCACCAGCGTGTCACTGACAAACGCAGCCCCCAATCCGGCACAGGCCATATTGTAAGAGGTCAGCTGCTGGTCAAGCGTCAGGATGACGCGTGGAACAAATCCATGTTCCCGGCAGAGGGATAGGGCACGCTCATGGTTTTCGTCCCCCGGCCCCAGCAGAATAAACGGACAGTCCTGAAAAGCCTGCAGCGGTACGGCCGGGTAGCGGCGGTTGAGATAGGAGCCGGAAGCGATATTGTCGATGCTTTGCTGGAAAGCCAGAAGGTTCCCGTTCACCGGCCAGCTTTTGGGGACAGCCAGAATGATGTGTTCCTGTTGGAAGAGCTGGCGTTCGAACAGCGCTTCCGGAAAGCTGCTGTTTTCGATCACCAGATCAATCACCCCGTTCAGGAGCATCTCTTCCAAATGCCCTTCCCCGCTCTCCATCACATCGACTTCCACATAGGGGAACCGCTCCTTATACCGGGCGATCAGGGAAGGAAGCAGATAGGAAGAGATCATAGCTCCGCTGCCAATGGTCAAGCGCCCGGTTTTCAGGTTCTGGCTGTCTGCGAGATAGTGGGAGAAATTCTCCTGAATGGCCAGAATCTGTTCCACCGCGTGCAGGTATTCCTGCCCCACATCGGTGAGCTGGATGGGGGAGGTGCTGCGGTCAAAAAGCGGCGTGCCAACCTTGTCCTCCACCCTCTTGATGCTGTTGCTCAAAGCCGGTTGGGAGATATACAGTTTTTTTGCCGCGCTGGAAAAGCTCCGCTCTTTCCAGACCGCATAGACATATTCCATCCCACGAAACACAGCGTATCCCTCCCCGGAGATGTCCCCATTCCGACCCTGGTATACGGTGTATTATAACACGAACAGAATATTTCCGTCAATTTTATTCCTTCAAATAATTGTATTTTGCGTCGGGTTATGTCATAATATCGGTGGAACAAACCACTCCGAGACCAATTCCGCAAAAGGAGATTCCGCGATGCGTGCGTATGAGCGTTTTCTGGAATATGTAAAGATCTGGACCAGCAGTGAACGATGCAGCGGGTCCGCACCGTCCTCCCTGCGGCAGTTTGATCTGGCGCATCAGTTGGCTTTTGAACTGCGGGAACTGGGGTTGGAACAGGTTGGGGTGGACAACCACTGTTTTGTCTACGGGTATCTGCCCGCTTCCGCCGGATGTGAATCCGCTCCCTGCCTGGGGCTGCTGGCCCATCTGGACACCCATCCGGACTGTCCCGGACAGAATGTCCGCCCCCAGATCATTGAACAGTATGATGGCGGGGAGGTCGTTTTGGGGGATTCGGGGCTGGTTCTGCGTCCCGCAGAGTTCCCGCATCTCCCGTCTCTGGCCGGGCAGACGCTGTTGACCTCCAGTGGGGATACCCTGCTGGGGGTGGATGATAAGGCGGGCATTGCCGAAATTCTGACCGCACTCGAGCGGGTGACCACCGCAGACAGGGCACATGGGCCGGTCAGCGTGGTGTTTATCCCGGACGAAGAGATTGGCAGCGGAACCGCCCATTTTGATCTGGAACGGTTCGGCGCCCGATACGCCTATACCGTCGATGGATGGGCGGCCGGCGAGATTGAAACCGAGACCTTTTATGCGATACAGGCCAAAATCAGGATCCGGGGACTCGGCATCCATACGGGATATGCCAAGGGGATTATGGTAAATGCCCAGCTGCTCGCAATGGAATTTGCCCATATGCTTCCGGCGGAGGAAATCCCCGCCCGGACCGACGGTCGCGCAGGATTTTTCCACCTGCTGCGCTCCCGGGGAACCGTAGAGGAAGCCGAGCTGGTGTATAATCTGCGGGATTTCGAGCGTGATGGCATGGATCGACGAATCGGCCTGCTGCGGGAAGCCGCTCGCATATTGAACGGCCGCTATGGCCCGGATACCGTTTCGATCTCTCTGGTTGAGGAGTATGCCAATATGCGGGAAATCCTGGAACAGCATCCCCAGCTGATCGAAAAGGCCTGTACGGCCTGCCGGCTGGCTGGGGTCGAACCGTTCCTCCTGGCGGCCCGCGGCGGGACGGACGGTGCCCGGCTGAGCTTTGCCGGGGTCCCCTGTCCCAACCTGGGAATCGGCGGATGGGCGTATCATAGTCCACAGGAACATATCACAGTGGAAGCGATGGATCAGGTCAGCAGGATTTTGGAAGAGCTGATCTGCCAGTTTGGGCAACCCTGAGTCTTTTAAATGGGCCCTTAGAGCCTGTTCAGCATTTAGGGGCAGTGAGGCAACGGAAGTTTGGGTTCCAGCCCAAACTTCCGGGGCGCAAGCGCCCTTCTTCGGGGGACTTCTCGGGCTTTCAGCCCGAAGCGCGCTTCGCGCGACGCCCCCTCAGTTTGCCTTACGGGCGAGGGGTCAGTGACCCCTCCCCGTAGGCCCCTCCCTTTTGGGCCGGGTGCCGCTTTTTTCCCAAAACCAAAGTTTTACTCGATTTTTTTGCTCCGGCCTAAGAGCCGGCGCTTCGCGCCGGTTGGCCTATGCACGCCGATCTTCGCGCTAAGAGCCGTTTCTTCGCAACGGTTGCGCTCCGAAACACTCGCTGCGGCTCGTAGTGCGGCGGCAGTTTTTCGGGTGAATTGCCGCGAAGCGGCAAGAGGGGGCCTTTTGCAAGAGAAAAAGCCCCCTTGCATAAAGGTTCTTATACTTCCTCCTGCTTTGTGCCGCCTGTACGCTCGATCTCGCAGGAAACCTGGATGTCATAGCCGCTTTTCTGAACGATCGACATCCAGTCCTCCTGATGCTTCCGGTAGAAGCCCGGGTCCTTCTGCCGGACAAGCAGCGAAAGCCCAAACAGGTCGTACCCCCATCTGCGGGAGGCATCTACTGCCTCCTGTATCTGGGATTCGACCAGCCGCTCCTGAAGCCTGGCAGCGTATGCGCGCTCCTCCTCGCCGAAGGTGAGGCCCGGAGAGAGTGCTGTCTCTTGCACCGCGCTCCGGATTTCCACTTCCATGTGGAATACAAGCAGGTCGCCCACCGCTTCGGGGACGATCTTTGCCCGATGGCTGACGGTGAGCGTGGAAACCTTCCCAAGCCGTTCGTCCCCAACGACCAGCGGCGCGCCGCGTATCCCCTTCTGCATCCAGCCGAATCCGCGCGCCGCTTCTTCTTCCATCAGAAACCCCAGATGCCCGCGGTCGAATACCGCGACGCCGGACACTTCCGCCTGTGCGGGCTTCTCCCCGGACGCTCCCTCCGATTCCGGCGTATCCGGGCTGCCCGCATCCGATTCCTCCGGATTTTCCGAGGCTTCCCCTTCGTCCGGCTGGGAATCCGGGGAAGGAGAGGTCCCGCTGCCTTTCCCTTCGACCGAAACAACCGCCAGTGTCCCCGCCAGATGGTCGCTTTCCGCCGCGTTTATCAGGTCAAGCAGGCGGCTCCGCGGGGCGCGTCCATAATGGTACGCCCCCTCCGTCATTTCGATCAGGCCTTCCGCATCCAGCCGGGGGGCCTTTTCCTGTATCCCGAGGATCTCGTTCGCGGTCCCCTCTGCGAGCAGGACGGTTGCCGAAGGGGTTATCATGCTGTTGGTATTGAGAAAATCGAGGGCCGGGGAAGCGTCCATCTGTGCGAGCGCCTGCCCCAGCACGATCAACCGGCAGTCCCCCAGAAAGAGCTGTTTGCCCTGCGAGACCGCTGCACGCGCGAGCGCATCGGTGATCGTGCGCCCTTCTTCCTCGATCACAAGCGGTTTGTCCACCGCATCCTCCCCGGAAGGCAGGTTGATCTGCATGGTCAGGCGGCAGCCGCCCGATGCAGGCAGGTCGATCCCGAGCGCGCGGACGATCCCGCGTTCGTTCAGCCGGACACTTTTCATACAGCCCCCCAGCAGGCAGGCGGAAAGAAAAGCCGCTGCAAGTTTCCTTTTTTTCATTTGATACGCCCCTTTCCGGCGGAGTTCCGCCCAAGGCTGGTGAGGAGCAGGGTTACCAGCGGCACTGCTGCGACCAGAAGTAAAAATGGCGCGGCGACCACCCAAACCTGCTCCGAGATCCGGTTCCAGAACTGCATTCCCTGCGCAGTTGCCAGAGACCAGATCCCCGAGACCGCCGCACAGCAGGCGCAAGACCTGCCAAATGCAGCACTTGGAAAAATCCGCCGCAGGCAAACTGCGGCGCAGTAGAGATACACGGTCAACCGCAGGAACGCTGCGAAAATCCACAGGGCGATGTGCAGCAGGTCAAGCCGCCCGAACCCGGAAAGCTGGGCCAGCGAGGAAAGGGTGTGCAGCGGGAAAAGCCGGGTTTTTGCGTAGTCCCCGAGAACGGTCAGCGTCAGGAACGAAAGCAGCTCGTAGACCAGAATGGTCAGGACCAGCCATCCTGCGGCAACCCTGCCGCCAGCCCGGCGCGCCCTTGGGAGGAGCAGGATCAGTGCCGCCGCTTCCGCATGGTTGACTGCGGTGTAGAATATCCCTTTTCCGACTGCGGGGAGCCCGTCAAGCAGCGGGCTGGTGAGGTAAACAGGGTTGACCTCGGGCAGCAGCGCGCAGACAAAGAGGATCAACAGGAGCAGAAGCAGTGAAAAGACCCACACGCTCATCCGGGAGAACGCCTCCAGACCGAGTGACGCGGCGTATCCGGCCGCCAGTGTCAGCAGGAGCAGAAACGCCCAGGGGGTGGAATTGGGGTAGACCGCACTGGCCATAAAAAAGGAAAAATGGCTGGTGGTAAACGCCGCCATATAGATACAAAACACCCCAAAAAGCAGCGAGACAACCAGTCCATACCCGCTGCCCAACTGAAATGCACAGCTGAGCAGGTCGGTTTGGGAGCGCCGGAGAAGCAGCAGGAACGGGATCAGCAGAATACCAACCGCAGCCCCTGCCAGCGGGATACAGAGCAGGGCCGTTGAACCGCTGGCAGCAGTCCGCGCCCGGGGGACAAAGGTGAACAGTGTGAACAGCCGGCTGATGAGCAGCAGAAAGACCAGTTGTGTGCCGGAGATCATCCGCGGCTTATTCTCCATCGACATCCGCCCCTTTCAGATCGCTCCCGGTCAGGCCCTGTACCCGCAAATCCTCCTGGGAGAGGGTTTTCCAGCCCACCCGGAAGAGGACATCCCGCATCGCATAGAGTGAGAACGGCGCGGCAGGGCTGGTAGCCGGGATCCCGAACGGGTTGACTGCACAAAGATTTGCGAGTACCGCACAGAGCGCAAGCACGATCCCGAACAATCCCGCAACCCCGCCGATCAGGATGAACCCGAACCGCAGCAGGGTAATCGGCTCGTACAGGCTGGGGACGACAAACGAGCTGATTGCAGTCATTGCGACGAGCAGGACCATCGGCGCACCGATCAGCCCGGCGGTCACCGCCGCATCCCCGATCACCAGCGCACCCACAATGCTCACCGCGTGTCCGACCGACTTGGGCATCCGCAGCCCCGCTTCCCGCATGATCTCATAGATAAAAAAGATGAGCAAAGCCTCGAACATGAGCGGCAGCGGGGTCACCGACTCGCTCTGTGCCAGCTTGAGCAGCAGGTTTTTGGGCAGCAGTTCGGGATGGAAGCTCCCAAGCCCCACATACAGCCCCGGCAGCAGGAACGAAAAGAGAAATGCCGCATATTTCAGCCAGCGGATAAAGGTGGCAAAATAGGGGCGGTGGGCATAGTCGTCGAAGCTCTGGAAATGCTCGTTAAAGAGGTATGGAACGACCAGCGCATAGGGGGTGCCATCGACCAGCAGGCCGATCCGCCCTTCCGATACCTTGGCACAGAGGGTATCCGGACGCTCGGTATAGCCCACCCCGGAAAAGATCGAAAGTGGCTTGGCATCCAGAAACGGCTGTAGATAGCCACTCTCGAGCACCACGTCGATTTTGACCTGGGAAAGGCGGCGGCGCACCTCCTCCAGCAGTTCAGGAGAGACCGCCCCGCGCAGATAGACGAGCGCACCGTCGGTGCGGCTTTTCACCCCGAAGTTGACCATTTCAAAGGTGAGGTCAGCGGATTTGAACCGCCGCCGCACCAGCGCCAGATTGGGGCGCAGTTTTTCGATAAACCCTTCGCGGGAGCCGCGCTCGTTGGATTCGCCCGCAGGTTCCGAGACCGAGCGCCCGTCATACCCCTGAATACCGAATGCCAGTCCCGGTTCGACCCCTTCCGCCAGCAGCACCACAAAGCCCGACATGATAAACCGGGTCAGGTCGCCGTAGGTCTGGAATTCCTTCTGGTCGGGGGCGAGCAGGGACTGGTGCCGCACCCATCCGAGCAGCTTTTCGGGGGTCGGATGGTCGAGCCGGAGTGCGGTCAGCGGTTCGGCGAATAGCTCGGCAAATACGGCGGTTGCCACCATGCCCTCGCACATCACAACCGCACAGTCGATCCCGCAGACCGTAAGCTCGTTGACAATCAGGTCGCCGGTATTCCCCACCATTTCGCGCAGGTCGGCCAGGCGCTGCTGCAGCGTGGGGGCGAGTTTTCTGTCCAGCCCTGTGTCCGGCTGCGGCGGCTGGTAGGCGCTGTTTGGAACTGCTGGCCGCCGCTGAAAAATATCTGTAATCTTCATAACCATGCATCCTTTTTCAGAGATTGAGAACCTGCTTCACAGCAAATGTTTCACCAGATTTTTGCTCCCTCCGGGTATGCCGCAAGCCTTCGGAAGGCTTTTTGGAGTCCCTGAAAAGGCGTTCAAACAGGTCCTGGGCATGTTTTTAGTATGCCGGCAACCAGTACCGAATATCCGCGAAACCTCCTGTGCAAACTAGTTTTCAGAATCGAACTGCAACAGGAGGTCAACCGTTCCCATGTTCATCGTATTTTTCCGGGTGCTGATCGTCTATATCATCATCATCGCCGGCCTGCGCCTGATGGGGAAACGTCAGCTCGGACAGCTCCAACCGTCTGAACTGGTCGTGACCATCATGGTTTCCAATATCGCAACCATGTCGATCGAGGATTCCAATGTCCCGCTGATGGGCGGCGTGATCCCGATTCTCACCCTCGTGATCTTCGATGTGATCGTGTCGGCGCTCACCCTCAAATCCAAAGCCGCCCGCCGGATCATATCGGGCACCCCGCGGGTGATTATCCGCGACGGCAAGATCGACCAGCAGGAGCTGAAAGAGCTCCGGTTTACGATCGACGATATGATGGAGCAGCTGCGCGGGAACAACATCTTTGATATCCGGGACGTCGCCTTTGCGATCGTCGAGACAACCGGCCAGCTCAGTGTCTACCAAAAGTTCGAGGCACAGCCGCTCACCGCCAAAACGCTGGGATTACAGGGCCAGCCGGCCGATTCCGCACCGCCGGTGGTCATCATCAGCGACGGTGTGGTGATCGACAGCGGCCTGCAATACTGCAACCTCCGGTACGAGTGGCTTGAAAAGACGGTGACCGACCACGGCTATAACACCAAGGACATCTTTCTGATGACCTGCAACCGGCAGGCGGATTATCTGATCGTGCCGGTGGACAAACATCCGGCAAAACGAAAGGAGGCGGGGAGATGAAGCGGCTCTGGATTGCACTTTCGGTGCTGGTGATGGTCTGGGGATTCAGCGGGGTATCGCTCTGGCACCTCACCCGCGCCGCCAACCAGATGGAAGCCACACTGGAGCAGATTTCCGAAGCGATTGACAAACAGGATGCCGCAAAGCTCAAAGAGCTGACCGCACAGTTCCAGCTTGAATGGCACCATCATGAGTCGTTCATGGTCCACTACATCCACCATGACGAGCTGGATACCCTCACTGGTGCCGTGGCGCGCCTGCCCGCGTACGCATTTTATGAGCAATATCCCGACCTTGCTGCTGAAACCGAGCGGATTCAGGAGCTGATCTGCCACATCTGGGAATCCGAAATCCCCAGTCTGAAAAATATCTTTTAACTTGACAATTTCGGGGGAATCTGGTATATTAAGGCTGAAAAAAGGATAAAGTTCTTTTGTTTATCGGGGCGCTTTCCCGGCTGTCCTCAAAATAGACAAGATCCACGAATTTTTTTCAAAAAATTGGGTGGGTCTTTTTTGCTTTCCTGCCCGATGACGGAGGGATCAGTATGCATTTTTCAGAACAGGTTTGCGCGCTGATGCGGCAGGACCCAGGCGGACGCGGCCTGCCTGCCGGAATCCCGCCGCTTCCGGCGGATGCGGCCGCAGATACGCTGTTCGGTGCCGGGCGGACGCTGCTGCTCACCGGCTTTTCGATCCCCTGCGGCGGGAAAACTGGTGTGCGCGGGGAGACCGACGGCCCTTCGGGAACCGCCAACCTTGCCGCCGCACTCTCCGCGGTTGGCGGGGAGGTCTGTGTCGTCACCGATGCCGTTTCCTTTCCGCTGGTGCAGGCGGCGCTGGATCTGCGCGCACCAGAGGCAAAGCTTGTCCGGTTTCCGCAGGAACAGCCGGAACAGGCCGCAGAAGCGCTGCTTGCCAGCTTCGTGCCCACCCATCTTGTCGCGCTCGAACGCCCGGGGAAAGCGCTGGACGGCCATTTCCACAATATGCGCGGGGAACAGATCGACGCGATTGTAGCGGACACCGACCCGCTCTTCTCCCTTGCAAACCAGCGCGGGGTGGTCACCATCGGGATCGGGGATGGCGGGAACGAGCTTGGGATGGGCGGCCTGCGTCCTTTGGTCGAGCGGTCTGTGCCGAATGGTGCCGAAATCTGCGCTGCTCTCGCAGGCGACTATACCCTCGCCGCCGGGGTGTCAAACTGGTGGGGCTGGGGGCTGGCCGCGCTTCTGTCGGTCCGCTGCGGCAGGCTTCTGCTCCCCTCTGCCGGGGAGGAAACCCGGATGCTGGACGCAGTCCTACAGGCCGGGGCGGTGGACGGTGCACTTAAAAAGGCTGCCCGGTCGGTCGACGGTATCCCGCTGGATTTCCACCTGCGGCTTTTGCAGGACCTCACCGATGCGGCCGCACAGGAACTGGCAGCTCTTGTGCCTCTTGCGTAACCCTGCGCTCCTCCCAAAAGAGAAAAACAGCCCCTGGAAACCGCTGGACAGACGGTTTCCGGGGGCTGTTTTTTCAGATGTTTTGCAGAGGCTTCCACACGGGGAACGCTCGGGCTCCCCGCCTGCCATAGGTCAGACGGTTCTGGGTTTTCCCATATCGTGCAGTTCCCGGCCCGCCAGAAAGGCCGAGAGCAGCGCGGCGACCCCGTCGGCAATCGGGCCTGCATACATCACCCCGTCGATCCCGAAAAAGCGGGGGAAGATCACGATCAACGGGAGCAGGAACAGGATCTGGCGGGTCATAGACATCAAAATCCCCATCTTTGCCTTGCCGATCGAGGTGAAAAAGTTGGCGGTCAGCGGCTGGATGCCGTTGAGAAACACCAGCATCATATAGATGCGGAAATACCGTTCCGCAAAGTGGAAATAAGCTTCGCTCCCTTCCCCAAAGATAGCGACAATCTGACGGGGGAAAATCTGAAAGCAGAGGAATGCTGCTGTGCTGATCGCCGTGACCACGGCTGCCGCGGTCAGATAGGTCTTTTTCACCCGCGGATAGTTTTTCGCGCCATAGTTAAACCCGCAGATCGGCTGACAGCCCTGTGCGGTGCCGATGATGAACGCCATCAGCACCACGTTGACCTTGGAGATCACGCCCACGCAGGCCAGCGGGATGTTCTGCCCGTAGTCGGACAGCGCACCATAGAAGGTCAGCGTGTTGTTCATCGTGATCTGCACCAGCGTCATCGCGAGCTGGTTGAAGCAGGCGGCCGCCCCCAGTGCGGCGATCGCCCGCATACAGTCCCCGCGCGGCCGAAGCAGCCGCCAGGTGATCCGCACCGAACGGAACCGCGGGAAATAGGAGATCGCCATGCCTGCGGAAACAGCCTGTCCGAGGACGGTCGCCAGCGCCGCGCCCGCAATCCCCATGTCCAGCCGGAAGATGAACAGCGGATCGAGGACCGTGTTCAGGAGCGCACCTGAAAGCATACAGTACATCGCATAGCGGGGGCTTCCGTCCGCGCGGATCATGTGGCTTCCTCCGGTGGTGAAGATGAGCAGCGGGATACCAAAAGCGGTGATGCCGGTGTATGACTGCGCGTAGGGGAGAACCTCTTCAGTCGCCCCGAACAGGAGCAGCAGCGGGTTGAGAAAGAGCAGGACAGCCGCAGCGAGCGCAATCCCAGAGAGCGCCAGCATCGCGATGCCGCTTCCTGCGATCTGTCCGGCGCGCTCCCGGTTTCCTCTGCCCTGTTCGAGGTTGAAATTGGATGCGGCCCCTACCCCGATCAGCAGTGCAATCGAGGTGCTGATGGTGGTCAGCGGAAATGCCACATTGGTCGCGGCATTCCCGAGCATCCCGACCCCCTGTCCAATAAAAATCTGATCGACGATGTTGTAGAGCGCGCTGACCAGAAAGCTGATGATCGACGGAACTGCAAACCGCAAAAGCAGTTTTCCGATTGGTTCATACCAGAGTGGGTTTCCCTCTACGGTACCCGCTTGTCCCATTTCATCCTCGTCCTCCTTTTTTCGATGCCCTGCGCGGGCAGGGCCGTCCGGTCAGACCAGATTTTGTGGGGCCCCATCCAGCCAAGCCCGGATGTTTTCCGCCACGATGGCTGCCCGCTTGACCATCGACTCATGGGTCGCAAACGCGACATGCGGCGTCGCCAGCAGGTTGGGTGCGCCGAACAGCGGGTGGTCCTGCGGTACCGGCGGCTCCATCTCAAAAACATCCACCCCGGCGCCCGCGATCCTTCCCGCTTTCAGCGCATCCGCCAAGGCGGCGCTGTCCACGATCGGCCCGCGTGCGGTGTTGATCAGGACCGCCTCCGGTTTCATCAGCCCAATCAAGCGCGCATCGACCATCCCTTTGGTCTGTTCGGTCTGCGGCAGGTGGAGCGAAACGACATCACAGGTCGAGAACAGGGTGTCCAGGTCCACATAGCAGACTCCCGGCAGCTCCTTTCGGGTGCGGCTGTAGGCGTAGACCTCACATCCGAACGCGTTTGCGATCGCCGCCACCCGAGAGCCGATCGCGCCGGTCCCGACCACGCCAAACCTTTTCCCTTCCAGTTCGGGACCGACCAGTCCATTTTTGGTGCCGCCGCTGCGCACCGCAAGGTCACAGGCTGCAATCCTCCGGTAAAGCCCGATCAACAGGCCGAACACCAGGTCGGCTACCGCTGCCGTTGAATAGCCCGCGCAGTTGCAGACGGTAATCCCCCGCTCGCGGCAGTACGCAAGATCGACATGGTCAACCCCGGTGAATGCCACACAGATCAGTTTGAGGCTGGGGCAGTGCTCGATCACCTCACGCCGGTAGGGGAAGTTGGAGAGCACCACCGCATCCGCATCGCGGCTGCGTTCGATCAGGGCCGGGACGTCCTCCGCCCGGTCTGCGCAGGCGATCAGTTCTACCCGGTCGCCCAGTTTTTCCCGCATCATCTCCAGCAGCCGCTCCTGCGGCACGCCCAACGGCTCCAGAATGACAATTTTTTTCTTTTCCATCTCCCAGTCAACCTCCATCTAAAAATGTCCTAAGTCCATCTTAGCAGATCATTCCCGCAAATTCAACGCATTTTTCCCTTTCCTCCCTGCAAATCGTCCGACCGGTGCAGCATCCCATAACCGAAAAACAGCGGACAAATTTTTCACAGCAGGTGCGGTTCCCTGTGGAAAACATCCCCCGCACATGGAACCCGCCACTCGGCCGCCCTGCCGTCCCGGTTTCAAAAAGATTGCGGGAAAGCAGTTGTATTTTCAGAAAAATTCCGTTATAATATGCGCAGCAACAAAACGGCTTTGCAGGGACAGAGTGCCCGAAGCCATACAAAAAGGAGGTGCCGCATGGCTGCATTTACGATTGTGACCGATTCCAACTCCGACCTTGTGCCCGGCTATGCTGCGGAGAATGAGATCATCGAGATGGAACTTACCTATACAATGGATGGGAAAACCTACCGCTGCAACGACCCGGCCTATACCCGTTCAGCGTTTTATAACGAGATGCGCACCGGAAAACTGCCGATTACCGCGCAGATTAACATTACGGATGTCAAAGAGCATCTGCGTCCCTGCCTGCTGGCGGGCCAGGACCTGCTCTGCGTGATGTTTTCCTCTGCCCTTTCGGGCACCTATCACAGCACCTGCCTTGCAGCGGAGGAACTGCGGGCAGAATTTCCCGAACGGGAAATCTGCGTGATCGACACCCTCAGCGCATCCCTCGGTGAAGGGATGCTGGTCATGCGTGCGGCAGAGCTGCGGGACCAGGGGATGACCCTGCGGGAGACGGACGCGGTGCTCCGCGGGGAACTGCCACAGATCGCCGCGCTCTTTACGGTGGATGACCTGCACCACCTGCACCGGGGCGGACGGGTTTCGGCGGCTACTGCGGTGGTCGGCTCCATGCTCAACATTAAGCCGATCCTGCATGTGGACGATCAGGGGCGGCTCACCGCAGTCGGCAAGGTGCGCGGGCGCAAGGCCTCGCTGCTTGAGCTGGTCGATCGGATGGGCAAACAGATGGATCGGGAACGCTGCACCCGTTTTGCAATCTCGCATGGGGACTGCATTGAGGACGCACAGTTTGTCGCGAATGAGGTCTGCCGCCGCTACGGGCTGAAAAATTACAGCGTGAGTTATGTCGGCCCGACGATCGGCGCACATTCTGGCCCGGGAACGGTCGCACTCTTCTTTTTGGCGCACACCCGCTGAAAACCTGTTTCGCATTTTTGCAGCGGCCGGTGAAAAAAGCCGGCAAACTGTCCGGATACCGAAAAGTTTTTGCGGCCACCGCTGTAAATTATCGATTTTGGCTTGAAATTACAGCAGAATTTTGGTACAATAGATTCGCTTCAGGAGCGTAAGGAATGTGTGCCCAGACATGCGGGCATGCGGGTCCTGTGCGACAGAGCGCCGTGAACCATGTCAGGCGGGGAACCGAGCAGCATTAAGCGGTTGTGATGTGCGCCGCAGGTAATCTGCATGTCCGCATCTGTGGGCACACGTTTTGTTTTCGAGTTTACCGGAAGGCGGTGGGAAGATGTATCAGGCATTATACCGGAAATGGCGCCCGCGGGATTTCGACGGGGTGGTTGGCCAGGACCATATCACCCTGACCCTGAAAAATGAGGTTGCGTCCGGGAAGTTTTCCCACGCCTACCTGTTCACCGGTTCCCGCGGGACCGGGAAGACCTCCTGTTCCAAGATCATCGCCAAGGCGGTCAACTGCCTGCACCCGTCGGGCGGGAACCCCTGCAACGAATGCGAGGTCTGCCGCGGGATCGACGATGGTTCGGTCCTCGATGTGGCGGAGATCGACGCAGCGAGCAACAACGGGGTGGACAACATCCGGCAGCTCCGCGAGGAAGCCTATTTTATGCCGTCAGTGGCAAAATACCGGGTTTACATCCTCGACGAATGCCATATGCTCTCCCCGGGCGCGGTGAACGCCCTGCTGAAAATTCTGGAGGAACCGCCCGAACATGTCATCTTTATTCTGGCTACCACCGAAATCCACAAGGTTCTGCCGACCATCCTCTCCCGCTGCCAACGGTTCGATTTTAAGCGGATCAAATCCCGCGTGATCGCCGACCGGCTGCTCTATATCTGCGGGCAGGAGGGGCTTTCCCTCTCGGATGACGCGGCGCTGCTGATCGCCCGCCTTGCCGATGGCGGAATGCGGGACGCGCTTTCCCTGCTCGACCTCTGCGCCTCTTACAGCGGGGAGATCAGCGCGGAAACCGTGACCGAAGCAGCCGGGCTTGCCGGACAGGATTATCTGTTTGCGATTGCGGATGCAGCAATCGCAGGAAAGCCCGCCGAGGCACTCGCACAGATTCACGCGCTCAGTGAAAACTCGGTGGATTTTTCCCGGCTCTGCGAGCAGCTTGTCAACCACTACCGCAACCTGATGGTCGTCAGCACCGTAAAAGACCCGGAAGACCTGGTGCAGGCCACACCGGAAGACCTTGAGCGGCTCCAGACGCAGGCGAAAAAAGCCCGGCTCGACCGGGTGATGGATGCGATTAACCTTTTGCAGGATGCGATGGGCAGGCTCTCCCGCACCGCGTTCAAGCGGACCGAATTTGAGATGGCGGTAATCCGCCTGTGCAGCTCCAACCCGGTGTCTGCGTTGGAAGAGCGGGTCGCGCGGCTCGAACAGGCATGGAAAGATGGTGCTGTCCGCGCCGCTGTCCCCGAAGAACAGGCGGTTCCGGTGCAGAAGCCTGTCCGTACGCCCCGGACGAAACACGCATCTGCGGCCCCTCAACCGTCGGAACCTCTGCCGGAGACCGCTTCCAAACAGGAGCAGCAGCTCCCCGAGGTGGAGCCGTTCCCGAACTGGGCGGAGGTGCTTGAACAACTCCAGAAGCGAAACGGCGCCCTTTACGGCGCCATGGTCGATTCTCGGGCGTTTACCCGCGGGGAAATGATGCTGGTCGACTGCACCAGTGAGATGTTCCGGAGCCTGCTGCGTACCAGCGTAGCGGCAAAGGAGAGCCTGCGGGACGCGATTTTCGCGGTGACTGGGCAAAAATACAACCTTGGTCCGTATACCCCCGGTAAATACGCGGTTGCAGAGCAGAAACAGGAGAGCGACCCGCTCGCCGGACTGCTGAAAAAAGCGAATGAACTGGGCGTACCGGTTGAGGTCAACGAATAACATACCGGTTTTGCATCTAAGAACCCGTATTCACAACCATTCGACACCGTCTGAGCGGGTCTTTTGCCGGCCTGCCGCGTTGAAAAATCTTGCAATACACAAAGGATTGTCTGCGTTTTTTCGCCTTGCAGGGCAGCAAAATCCCTCGCCCATCCGGCATCCTCTGATTATGAATACAGGTTCTAAGAAGTTGCAGAACGGACGCCAAAAAGAAAGATTTATCAAACACAGATTCAGGAGGAAAACAGATCATGAAAGCCAGACTTCCGAAAGGGATGGGCGGTGGCCCGCAGAATATGAACGCGATGATCCGTCAGGCACAAAAGATGCAGGAGGACATGAAAACCAGACAGGAAGAGATCGAACAGATGAGCTTCAAGACCACTTCCGGCGGCGGGATGGTCGAAGTGGAGATCAGCGGCAAGAAGGAGGTCAAATCCATCCTGCTGAAGCCCGAGGTGGTCGACCCGGAGGACATCGAGATGCTGCAGGATCTGATCGTCGCAGCTGTCAATGAGGCGATCCGCACAGTGGAGGAGTATTCTGCCGCCGAGATGGATAAGATTACCGGCAGCCTGAACATCCCGGGCGTTTTTTGACCGATGGCCTATCATGTTGTGCCGCTCACAAAGCTGATCGAACAGTTTGAGCGGCTCCCTGGCATCGGGCGCAAATCCGCCCAGCGACTGGCATTCCACGTTTTAGCGATGCCCAAGGAAAAGGCGAAGCAGTTTGCCGACGCGATCCTCGAAGCACATGAAAAGATTAAGAAGTGCAAAATCTGTCAAAGCTTAACCGAGAGCGAATTGTGCCCGATCTGCGCGGATGACGCGCGTGACCGCAGCATAATCTGTGTTGTGGAGAATTCCCAGGATGTGATTGCCTTTGAGCGCACGCGGGAATATAACGGCCTTTACCATGTGCTGCATGGGCTGATTTCCCCGATGGACGGGATCGGTCCGGATCAGCTCTATATCAAGGAGCTGGTCTCGCGGCTAGGTTCGGACGAGGTAAAAGAGGTGGTTATGGCGACCAACCCCACCGTTGAAGGGGAAGCGACTGCGATGTATATTGCGCGTCTGCTCAAGCCGATGGGGGTCAAGGTCACACGGCTGGCTTATGGCATTCCGGTCGGCGGAAACTTGGAATATGCCGACGAGGTGACCCTTTATCGCGCGCTCGAGGGAAGGAGTGAAATCTAGGAGATGTCTTTTCTGGACGGGCCGCGTGGTGCGGAGATCTGGCGGATGGTCAAATTTGGGATCACCGGCGTGGCGAACACCCTTGTCGATGCGCTGATCTATACCCTGCTGGCCGGTGCGCTGGGGATCAACGTCTATCTGGCGCAGGTCTGCGGCTATATGGCGGGAATGCTGAACAGCTATCTGGTCAACCGGAGCTGGACCTTTAAAACTTCCAGCCGGTTTTTCAGTTTTCAGATGGTCAAGTTTGTCATTTCCAACCTGCTGACCCTTGCGGTAAGCATTGGTATGCTCAAACTGCTGATCGACTTTATGGGGTTCGGCACTATTTTTGCCAAACTGCCGACGGTCTGCGTCACCATCCTGCTGAATTTTATCCTCAGCAGGTTTTGGGTTTTCAAATAGTGCCGCTGTCTGGTATGAAACCAGGTATTCATGCATAAATCTGGAGAGGGGGAGTCTCACTTGGAAAAATTGCCGACCAAAACCATCAGCATCAACCGCAAAGCCCGCCATGAGTATTTTGTGGAGGAGAGCTTCGAGGCAGGAATCGAGCTGTTTGGCACCGAGGTAAAGTCGCTTCGCGCAGGCTCCTGCAATCTCAAGGATAGCTGGTGCGACATCAAAGACGGTGAACTGTGGATCAAACAGATGCACATTGCGCCATATGAACATGGAAATATCTTCAACCGGGATGCCTACCGGGAGCGCCGCCTCCTGATGCATAAACGGCAGATCATGAAGCTGATGGGACAGACCGCCCAGCAGGGATATACCCTGATCCCGCTTTCAATCTACTTTAAAGGCTCGCGGGTCAAGGTCCAGCTTGGGCTGTGCAAGGGCAAACAGCTCCACGATAAGCGCGCAGACATGGCAAAACGGGATGCCAAACGGGACATCGAACGTGCTCTGCGGGATAGACAACGGGGATCATTTCTGCTATAATGGTATTAGAAACGATGCGGCTTCGCCGTATCCTCATGGGGATGTAAAGGTTTCGACGGGGATCGTGAAGTACAGGCAGCGGGTAGAGGAGCATGCACCTCTTAAAAAGTATGACGTTTTCAAAATTAAACGACAACAATAATTTTGCTTTTGCAGCTTAATTAAGCTGCCGTCTGCCCGGGGAGGACCACGGCCCCGGATCAGGCGTCGATAAGTGGTGAACGGCCCGCCTGAGCGGCCTCGTAGGGCGGGATTGTATCAGGGGATACCAAACCGGAAAGCCTGTCGGGCGGCGTTCCGGTGAGGGAATCTGAAAAGACCGACTGCACCCGGAGAAGCTTGTAGGGATTGGTTTTCGGACGCGGGTTCAATTCCCGCCATCTCCACCAAAACACACAAATCCGAACTCAGAAATGGGTTCGGATTTGTGTGTTTTTTCTTCATCAGATAGACATTAAACGAATACCCATCATTCAAAGGAAGGGTTAAAATGCCCATTGACAGCTTGTTTGCCAACTTGGAATATCCTTTCTCATTCCAGCAGGAATCCACGCCCAACGATTTCACTGCTGTTGGTGATCACCATAAAGGCATCCGGACTGTTGGCATGGATAAAATCGCGCAGCTGGATTGCCTGTCCCCGACGCACCGCAGTCAAAATGACCGTTCTGGTTTCCCCTGTGTAGTTGCCCTGTGCCTGACAGACGGTCGCGCCCCGGTTGAGGCTTTTGTGGATGAACTGGCAGATTGGTGCCGGGTCGGAGGAGACGATGGTGAAATATTTGCAGAGGTTGATGCTGTCGAGCACATTGTCGATCACGAACGCCTTGGCGAGCAGGCCCACCAGCGAAAACAGCCCGATGGTCAGGTCATAGAGCAGGAAGGAAAAGACAACCGTGGTGAAATCCACGATCAGAAGCGCCCGTCCAATGTCCATCCGGATGTATTTGCGCAGGATCATGGCAGCGATGTCGGTACCGCCGCTGCACGCCCCCAGCTGGAACAATTCCGCGGCCATGGCGGCGACTGCCACCGTGACCACCAGTGCCTCCAGTGCAGGTTCGGAAGTCAGCGGACCTGAGATCGGAAGGGTCTGCTCCAGCACCTTATAACAGAGCGCGGTGCAGATAGTCACGTATACCGTACGAACTCCAAACGACCTGCCCAGGCAGAGGAACGCCGCAACCAGCAGGAGCAGGTTGATGGCGATATTCAGTGTGGAAAACGAGATACCGGTGGCAGTGGACAACAGGACCGCCATACCGGTGACGCCGCCAAAGACAAAATGGTTGGGAAGCTGGAACAGATGGATCACCACCGCTGTGCCGACACAGCACAAGGTAATCAGGATATAATCCAACAATACATTGCGGTTGGAAGAAACAGCCATATCAAAAACCTCCTGTTGCGTTTCCACCCTATTATAGAGGTCTTTTGCGGAAAAATCCAATTTCAAAATCATGATATGTATTATAACTTCCGCTGCACAACAGATTCGGGCTGGATTTTCAGCCAAAAGGACCGCGGATAAGCCATTCGAGCGGACTACATCACCAAAAGGTTATAACTATTATTTGCGTATTGGTATTAGACAATAGCCAGCTTTGACGTTAAAATAATTTTAGACAAAATGCACAGCGTTCCTGCGGGGTGGGCCCGTCCGCTGCGAACGCACTGTGCAGGCCGTTCCAAATGAACAAAAAGATGGAGGTAGAGTTCCGTGACAAGCGCATTACTGCAATCCCTGCTGAAAAGCACAGCTGGCCTGAGCGCCCTGCTGCTGGCGGGCATGTTCCTGCGAGCCAAGGTGCCTCTGTTCCGCAAATTCCTGGTTCCCGCCTCGGTCATCGGCGGGTTTCTGGGGCTGCTGCTCGGTCCCGAGATTCTGGGGCAGACTGGTGTAGAGGTTATCTCGGAGGACTGGTCAGCCACCTGGTCCCTGCTGGCCAGCATCCTGGTGGTCCCCATGTTCGCAGGCACCCCCCTCGGCAACTTCCGCGACCGCAATAAAAAACGGGCGAGCGGCCGCCGGGAGGTTGGTAAAATCACCATCATCAGCGGCATCGCCAGCGGGGCGTTCGGATTCCAGGTCATCATCGGCGTCGGCATCCCTCTGCTCCTGCTCCAGTTCCTGCCCAACCTGAATTTCTATAACAACTTCGGCTATGAGATCTGCCAGGGCTTCAACGGCGGGCACAGCATGGCCGGTGCGATCGGAAACATCCTGATGGAAGGCGGCGTATCCCATTGGGAGCTGGCACAGGGCGTTGTAACCACCTTCGCCACGATCGGCCTGTTGGGCGGCATTCTGCTGGGTGTGTGGATCATCAACCGCGCTTCCCGCAAAGGGCAGACCGCGATTCTGAAGGATTCCGCAACCCTGCCGGCCGAGAGCACCTATGGATTTACCCCTGATATTTCCAGCCAGAACAGCTTGGGACGGGAAACCACGACCAGTTCTTCGATCGAGACGATCACCGTCCATCTGGCGGTCATTCTGGTGGACTGCGGCCTCGCCTACTGGCTGCATGGCCTTGCAGTCAAATACCATGTGATCGGTTTGCAGGACATCCCGGTCTGGCCCTATGCACTGATCCTGATGTACGGCGTCAACTATATCATCGATATCCTGGGGCTTCAGTGGATGATCGACGCCAAGGTAAAAAGCCACATCAGCGGCGTTCTGGCGGACCTCTCAATCACTGCTGCGATCGCGAGTATGCCCATCCGCGCTGTCATGCTCTATATGCTGCCGATCGTACTCATCAGCGCTGTCGGGTTTGTGGTGGTCTACTTCACCACCGTCAAAATGTTCCAGCTTCTGCTGCCGGACAGCTATCCTTTCGAGCGCGGCATCCTCAGCTTCGGTATCAATACCGGCGTTATGATGACCGGCGTTACCCTGCTGAAGATCTGCGACCCCAAATTTGAAACCCCTGTCATGAGCGATTACTCGCTGTCCTACGCCATCCGGCAGGCCATTGAGCTGATTACAACCCCTATCATGTACGGGCTGCTGGTGCGGGGCACCTCGTTCCAGATGCTGATTTTCGGCATCCTGTATGCGGTAGGCTGTTACATCGTGGTTGCGATTGGGCGGCTTCTGTACCGAACACCAAAATCTGCACAGCCAAGCGCTGCCAATTCATAACCGGAACGCATCTTTTGTGGCCCGGGGGTACACCTTTCGGGGGTGTGCCTCCGGGCCGCCGGTTTCAACGAGAAAAGAATCATCATGAAATGAGGGACTGACGATGAGTGCTGTATTGGACCGTTTTCTGGACTATATTCAACTGGACACCACCTCAAGGGAGGAGAGCGAAACCTATCCCTCCAGCCCCAACCAACTGGAATTTGGCCGGCGGCTGGTTCAGGAGCTGCAAGGGCTGGGGCTGAAACAAGTCCGGCAGGACGAACACGGCTATGTGACCGCCATCATCCCCGCGACCCGGGAAGGCGGCCCGGTGTTGGGGCTGCTGACCCATATGGACACCAGCAGCGCGGTTTCCGGGGAACAGATCCAGGCCAGACTGGTAGAATATATGGGCGGGAACATCCTGCTCAACGAGGACAAACAGATTGTGATGCGCAGTGAGGATTTCCCCTTCCTCGCCGACTGTATCGGGAAAACGCTGGCCGTGACCGACGGGACCACCCTGCTTGGCGCAGATGACAAAGCGGGTGTAGCGGAGGTCGTGACACTGGCCGAACGCCTGATGGCGCCCGACGCCCCGCCGCATGGAGAAGTCCGCATCGCGTTTACCCCTGACGAGGAGATCAGCGGCGGCACCCGCTATTTTGACATCCCGGGTTTTGGGGCGGATTTCGCCTACACGGTGGACGGCGGGCCGATCGGGGAGCTGGAATACGAGACTTTCAATGCTGCCACCGCCACCATTGAGATTTCCGGACGCAGCATCCACCCCGGAGGCGCCAAAGGGAAGATGGTCAACGCCGCCGCGGTGGCCTGCGAACTGCAATCCATGCTGCCGCCAGAGGAACAGCCGGTTTTCACCGAGGGGCACCAGGGGTTCTATCATCTGCTGTCGGTCCATGGTGAGGTGGAGCACTGCACCATGAAGATTGCGCTGCGGGAGCATGACGGGGAAAAATTCCAGGCCCAGAAGGACCGCCTGAACGGAATCGCACAGACACTCAACGGCCGCTGGGGGGAAGGGACTGTCTCCGTGACTATCCGGGACCAGTATTATAACATGCGCCCGGTGATCGAAAAACACATGGAGGTGGTGGATCAGGCGGTGTCTGCATTCCGCGCCTGCGGGATCGAGCCGCATATCCAGCCGGTGCGGGGCGGCACAGACGGCGCACGCCTGAGCCTTGCCGGGCTCCCCTGCCCCAACCTTTCCACCGGGGGGTATAACTTCCACAGCCGGTTCGAATGTATCCCTGTGGAGTCGATGGAATGCATGGTGGATGTGCTGACCAAACTCGTGTGCAGTTTTGGGGAGGAGGGTGTTTCCCATGTTTGAGACCATCTCACTCGAAATGGCTGATTTCATCCAACGCTCGCCCAGCTGTTACCACGCAGTTTCCAATCTGGCAGGGCAGTTTGAATCAGCGGGGTTCACCCGTCTGCATGAGAGCCGCCCATGGGAATTGCGGCCCGGAAACGGGTACTTTTTCACCCGCAGCGGTTCTGCCCTGATCGCCTTTCGGATTCCAGAGGGTGATCCGGCAGGCTTCATGATTGCAGCCGCACACAGCGACGCACCTGCATTCAAGGTCAAACCGGTTCCCGAACTGGCGGGAGAACATTACGTCCAGCTGAATGTGGAGCAATACGGCGGGGCGATCTGCTCGGCATGGCTTGACCGCCCGCTTTCGACGGCAGGAAGGGTCACCCTGCTGGAGGGAGACCGGGTGGTTTCCCGTCTGGTCAATCTGGACCGCGACCTGCTCCTGATCCCAAATCTGGCAATCCACATGAACCGGAAGATCAATGAAGGGGTGGCGCTGAATCCGCAGGTGGATATGCTCCCGCTGTTCGGTCAGGAGAACGCGCGCGACCTGTTTTGGCCGCTGGTCGCGCAGGCTACCGGGGCATCCCCCGAACAGATTCTGTCGGCGGACCTGTTCCTTTATCTCCGGGAGGCCAGCCGCATCTGGGGTGCGGAGCGTGAGTTCCTTTCCAGCCCTCGCCTGGATGACCTTCAATGCGCATGGGCGTGCGCCAAGGGGCTGCTGGACTGCAAAGAGTCCCGGTCGATCCCAGTATGTGCGGTGTTTGACAATGAGGAAGTGGGCAGTGCGACCAAACAGGGTGCAGATTCGAGCCTGTTGCAGGATACGCTGCTGCGGATCAGTACAGGAATCGGGCGTACGGCAGAAGCGCACCAGATCGCACTGGCATCCAGCATGATGGCTTCGGCGGACAACGGCCACGCCATCCACCCGAACCACCCGGAAAAGGCGGACAAAACCAATCATCCCCATCTCAACGGTGGAGTGGTCATCAAACACAGCGCCAACCAGAAATATACCACCGACAGCATCTCCTCCGGCCTGTTCCAGACGATCTGCCAGAAGGCGGAGGTTCCGGTTCAAGTGTTCACCAACCGGTCGGATGTAGCGGGAGGGTCCACATTGGGGAATCTCTCGAACAAACATGTTTCGCTGAACACGGTGGACATCGGCCTGGCACAGCTCGCTATGCATTCCCCGTATGAGACTGGCGGTGTGAAGGATACCTGGTATCTCCTGCGCGCATTGACCGCCTTTTATCAGACTGTCATTTCCTGCGACGGTTCAGACGCATATACGCTCGGATAAAGAGATCCGCCGTCCCCTCCCCTCTAAAACTTAAAGTTTTACTCGATTTTTTTCAAAAAATTGCGGGGTCGAGGGGCAGAGCCCCCGACGCGCTCCGCACTGCGAGCCGCAGCGAAGCGTTTCGAGCGCAACCCGCCGAAGGCGGGCTCTTAGCGCGAGATGAGCGCGGAACGCCTTATCCTGTGAAGCGCATTTTTCGGGTGAATTGCCGCCCAAAGGGCGGCAAGAGGGTGCTTTTTGCAAGTGAAAAAGCATCCTTTGGCGACAGAAACGACAGAAAGAGGAAACGCCAACAGCCGGACGGTTTTTACCGTCCGGCTGTTTTTGCAGCGAAAGAGGCTGCGGAAAACGCGTATAACAATCCTTACTGGAGGAGCTGGAGCACGCTCTGAGGCTGCTGGTTGGCCTGCGCGAGCATTGCCTGTGCGGACTGGGTCAGCACGTTGACTTTGGTGTACTCCATCATCATCTTGGCCATATCGGTATCACGGATACGGCTGTTTGCCGACTGGAGGTTCTCCGACGCGGTGTCGAGGTTGTTGATGGTGTATTCCAGGCGGTTCTGTGTTGCACCGAGGGATGCGCGCTGTTCGGAAACCTTATCGATTGCATCGCGGATCGTGTCGATTGCAGACGCCGCACCCTCGCGAGTAGCAATATCCACACCGTCAACACCGATACCCTTTGCACTCATGCTGTCAATCGTGACAGCAATCTGATTATAGGAATCCGCAGTATCACCAATCTGAAGGATTAAGCCGTTGCCGCCCGCAACTCCGGAGCTGGTGGATGAAGTGAAGTTGAGCTGTGTAGCGGTAGTGCCATCAACCTCAGGCTTATAGCCGGTTTTCTGCTCGATCAGATCAGCCATCTTTGTAACATCTGCGGCGGCAACAGTTCCCGCAGTCGCAACCACGATTGCATGCACGTCTTTGCCGAGCGCAACTGCATCATCTTGGCTGTCAGCAAACGCAAATTTTTTGCCGCCAATGGTAAAGACATCGCCAATAGCGTAATCTGAACCTGCAAAGTCCATCGACTCGTAGGCGTCCTTTCCTTCAGTGGTTTTGGCCAATGTCAGCATTTTGGCTGCCGACGCAGTACCGCCCTTAACATCATTTTCAATGACGCTGTCGATCTTCACAGTACCTCCCGCAACCTTCGATTCAAGCGTGAGAGCACCACTGGTATTTGTTGCTTTAAAGGTATCTCCCAGCTGCTTTTTGATCTGATCTGCCAGCGCATCACCTCGTTCGGTAGCGGTTGCAGCCCCCGCACTCGTCAAGGCGTACTCGGTACCATCATCCGCGACAAGCAGTTTTGCATTGCCAGCATCATCATTTTTTACAGTCAGATTGATCGTAAGACTTTGCGCTTTTCCATTCGCATCGGTATAATTGATAGTGGTGGAAAGCACATCTCCTGCCGCACCGCCTGTAAGAGCCGTTGCAGCAGCTATATCATCTTTTGCCTTAACGGCCTGCACAGTGGTGGTCTCGAGATCTGTGATCGAAGGAACCCCAGCAGAACCACCAGCGCCACCGCCCAGAGAGCCATCGAGCAGCTTGATGCCGTTGAAGTTGGTCGACTCGGAAATACGGTCGATCTCTTCCTGGAGCTTGTCGACCTCTTTCTGGAGCGACTCGCGGTTCAGCTCTGCATTGATGCCATTGGCAGAACGGGTTGCCAGCTCGGTCATGCGGTTGAGCATGTTGTGGACCTCGGTCAGCGCGCCTTCTGCGGTCTGCACGACCGAAATACCGTCCTGCGCGTTGAGCGAAGCGGTGTCCAGACCTTTGATCTGGGATTTCATCTTTTCAGAGATCGCCAGACCGGAAGCGTCGTCGCCCGCGCGGTTGATGCGGTAACCAGAGGACAGCTTTTCCAGCGCCTTGGAGACCTGCGAGTTGTTCATGCCCAGCTGACGCTGAGAGTTGACCGCCATAATGTTGCTTCTTACTACCATTCCCATGGTGAAACCTCCTTAAATTCTGCGGGTGATGTCCCTTCCACCCGTTTTTATATTTTTCAAGCCTGCCCGCTCCGCGGCGGCGGAC
>NZ_QZEG01000027.1:0-37187 GCF_009917605.1 Anaerotruncus sp. 1XD42-93
TCCCCCGAAGAAGGGCGCTTGCGCCCCGGAAGTTTGGGCTGGAATCCAAACTTCCGTTGCCTCACTGCCCCTCGACCCCGCGATTTTTTGAAAAAAATCGAGTAAAACTTTTGGTTGAAACAAAGCAACGGCGCGGATTCGACCGCGCCGTTTGCTCTTTATCGATTGTGTTTTTTGGCTTCCATCGCGAGCAGCGCGTCGCGGCGGGAGAGGTTGATTCTGCCCTGCTGGTCGATCTCGGTGACCTTGACGATCACCTCGTCGCCGACCGCGACCACGTCCTCGACCTTCTCGACCCGGCCCATATCCAGCTTGGAGATGTGGACAAGTCCTTCTTTGCCCGGTGCAAGCTCGACGAATGCGCCGAAGTTCATCAGACGGGTGACCTTGCCTTTATAGATCGCGCCGACCTCGGGATCGTTGACGATCGTCTCGATGATCGAGATGGCGCGGCGGATACCGTCCGCGCTGGTGGAGGAGACGACCACTGTCCCATCATCGTCAATGTCGATCTTGACGCCGCAGTCAGCCGAAATCTTCTGGATCACCTTGCCGCCGGACCCGATCACCTCACGGATTTTGTCCGGATGGATCCGGATCGACTGCACCTTGGGCGCATATTTTGAAAGCTCAGGCCGCACCTCGGGGATCGCCTTGAGCATGATCTCATTGAGGATATACATACGGGCGGTGTAGGTCTTTTCAAACGCCTCTTTAATCATATCATAGGTCAGGCCGTCGATCTTGAGGTCCATCTGGATTGCGGTGATGCCGTTTTTGGTGCCGCCGACCTTGAAGTCCATATCCCCGAAGAAATCCTCAAGTCCCTGGATATCGACCATGGTCATCCAGCGGTCGCCTTCGGTGATGAGACCGCAGGAGATGCCCGCAACCGGCTCCTTGATCGGGACGCCCGCATCCATCAGCGCGAGGGTGGAGCCGCAGATCGAGCCCTGCGAAGTGGAACCGTTGGAGGA
The DNA here is from genome assembly GCF_009917605.1 of Anaerotruncus sp. 1XD42-93. Classification (NCBI taxonomy): domain Bacteria; kingdom Bacillati; phylum Bacillota; class Clostridia; order Eubacteriales; family Oscillospiraceae; genus Anaerotruncus; species Anaerotruncus sp. 1XD42-93. The sequence goes on from NZ_QZEG01000027.1 coordinate 978, forward strand.
GAGCACCTCCGAGACCAGGCGGATGGTGTAGGGGAACTCCTCGACCGACGGGATCACCGGCTCGAGCGCGCGCTCGGCCAGAGCGCCGTGACCGATCTCGCGGCGTCCGGGGCCTCTCGAGGGACGGGTTTCGCCGACCGAATAGGACGGGAAATTGTAGTGGTGGATATAGCGCTTCTGCTCCTGGTCGTCGATACCGTCCAGCTTCTGCGCCTCGCTGATCGTGCCGAGGGTAGCGATGGTCAGCACCTGGGTCTGGCCGCGGGTGAACATACCCGAGCCGTGGACGCGGGGCAGCAGCGAAACCTCTGCGGCGAGCGGACGGATCTCGTCCATCTTGCGGCCGTCCACCCGCTTCTGCTCGTCGAGCAGCCAGCGGCGGACAATCTTTTTCTGGAGCTTGTAGAGCACCTCGTCCAGCACCGCAGGGTTTTCGGTTTTTTCGTCGAATGCCGCGTGTACCCGGTCGACAATCGGGGCAAGCCGCTCGTCACGGATCACCTTGTTGTCGGTATCGAGTGCGAATTTGACATCCTCGGCGCAGAACGCCTCCACCTCGTCGAACAGGTCGTGCGGGACCTCCATCGACTCAAAGGTAAATTTGGGCTTGCCGATCTCGGCCTGTACCTGCTTGATGAACCGGACCATCTTTTTGATCTCCTCATGGCCCTTGATGATCGCGTCGAGCATAACCTCATTAGAGACCTCGTTCGCGCCCGCCTCGATCATGCAGATGACATCCTCATTGGCGGCGACGGTGAGGTTGAGGTCGCTCATCCGGCGCTGTTCGGCGTCCGGGCAGACGATGATTTCCCCGTTCACCAGCCCGATGTTTGCGCCTGCAATCGGCCCGTTCCAGGGGATATCCGAGATCGAGAGGGCAAATGAGGTACCGATCATGCCGGCAATCTCGGGCAGACAGTCGGGATCGACCGACATCACTGTCATAACGACCGAGCAGTCATTGCGCATGTCCTTGGGGAAGAGGGGGCGGATCGGGCGGTCAACCAGGCGGGAAGCCAGGATCGCCTTGTCTGACGGGCGGGATTCCCGCTTGATAAACGAACCGGGGATCTTCCCGACCGAGTAGAGCTTCTCTTCGAAATCGACCGAGAGGGGGAAGAAGTCGATCCCCTCGCGCGGCTTGGCGGATGCGGTGACGTTGACGAGCACGACCGTCTCGCCCCAGCGCACCAGCACCGAGCCGTTGGACAGGCCGCACATCTTGCCGGTCTCGAACGTCATGGGGCGTCCGCCGAACGTGGTTTCATAAATCTTGAAATTTTCAAACATGTTACAGTTTCCTCCGTTTCCATTCTTCAAAATTTTCACGGAGCCGGGAACTCTTTAGCAAGTATCTCAACATGCCGGAGCGGTTCCGGGATGCTCAGATAACTGCTAAAAGTGTCGCCGCGGCCCCGTCGTTTCTGGGCTGTGGGATACGCACAGGAAGGCAGACGGTCGATCCGCCTGCCTTCCCTCCATTTCTGTTACTTACGCAGACCCAGCTTCGCAATCAGTGCGCGATAGCGGTTGATGTCCTTTTTCGCAAGATAGCTCAGCATATTCCGTCTTTTACCGACCATCTTCAGCAGACCGCGGTTGCTGTGGTGGTCCTTCGGGTGAAGTTTGCAGTGGGCGGTCAGGTCGTTGATCCGTTTGGTCAGGATCGCAATCTGTACCTCCGGCGAGCCGGTGTCGTTTTCATGCTGTTTGTTTGCAAGAATAACTTCCTGCTTTTCTTCTTTGCGCATCATGGCTGTTGTCACCTCAGATTAAAATTTCGTCCGCTTTCTCAGGGGCAGGCGGGTGATTTCCCTGCCTGAAGCAGGCTTGCAGTCCTGTCTCCGGGAAATGGCCGTTTCGAAGGATCATTATACCATAGTTTAGGCAGCTTGTAAAGCATCCATACAGGCCTTTTTGTGGATTTGTGGGTAAAAACGAGGAAAACAGTGGATTCCAACGACCGGATTCGTATTTTAAGGACGCTCTCCAGGCCTGCTTTTCCCTTTAGAGGGAATTTTTTCGTCTGAAACATCTTTTGGCATCCTTCTGGAGACAACGAAAGAACCGCGGACAAGACATCCGATGGCGGCTCAGCCTCGCTCCCAGACTCCGATCCGTCCCGGCAGACGGTCACCTGGCCGGTCGGGGGCCGGTTTCCGGCTGGGTTCGGACTCGGTGATGAAGGGGAGGACCTTCTCCTGCCAGACCGCATACCCTTCCTTGCTCAGATGCAGCCCGTCGAGCTGGTAGTCATACGCGAGCTGCCAGGAGGACTGGTCGAGCATGGGGAAAAACAGGTCGATGTATTCCAGCCCTCGCTCCTCCGCCATCTGCCGGATCGAGCGGTTGACTTGTTCGAGCAGCCGGTTATCCGGCAGGGTGCGTATATCGGTTCGGACCGGCAGCAGGCTCTGGACATAGATGCGGGTTTCGGGCATCGCCTGCTGAAGCCGGTCGAGCAGCCCTGCATAATCTGCACAGACCTCCCTGGGGGCACGCTCGCTGAGGTCATTGATCCCGACCAGCAGAAAGAGTTTCCGAGGCCGCAGGGCAACGACCTGGTCCAGCCGGGCTTCCAGACCGGCGATCCGATCGCCGTCGATCCCGCGGTTGGCGATTTTCAGCGTCTGGGAAAGGGCCTGCCAATCCCCCCGGTAGGTCAGGCTGTCCCCGAAAAAGACAAGATCCGCGGTTTCCCCGCGCGGCTCATATTCCTTCAGCATTTGGGCATATCCCTGTGCATAGCTTTCCCCCCGTGTTTGTGCCAGCTGATCCAGATAGAACGCCTTGTCCGGGTCCGCATGGCGCACCCCGTAGGCGGTCAGGGACAGCGCTGCGCAAACAAGCAGGGCGGCTGCCGCTCCCCATCGCAAAAAAATCCCTCCATTCACATCTTTCGACCGGATTCGACTTTGAACCCTGAAAAAAATCCCCTCCCAGAGGGGCCGGATAGGTGCTTACAAAAGCTGATAGTTGGTGAGAACCTCGCGATGGGTCAGCCATCCAAGGCATTTTTCCAGCATCACCCCATAGCGGGTGTCGGTTCCATAGCTGAAAGTGGTCTTGATCGCCAGTTCGACAAAGCAGGTTGCCCGGTCCATTGCCATGGGGAAGCTGTCCCCGGTGAGCATCGCGCCGGTGAGCACGCTCGCGAAGATGTCCCCTGTGCCGGGATAGGAGGTCGGCACATAGTCATAGTTTACACACCAGTAGGCGTTCTGACGGCGGTCATAGCCCACGTTGGCGCACTCGCCGGAAGCCAGCTCCGCCCCGGTAATCACCACATACCGCGGCCCAAGCTCGGAGAGCCGCGCCATCATGCTTTTAAGCTGCTGGCGGGTGAGCGGCTCGTGACGGTAGGTCTCCCCCAAGAGCAGGTACGCCTCGGTCAGATTCGGGGTGATGACCGCTGCCGACCGTACCAGAAGGCGGATCTGCTCTACCAGTTCAGGGGTATAGGTGCGGTAGAGCTTGCCATGATCCCCCATCACCGGGTCCACCACCGCAAGCGCGTCCGGATAGGCGGAGATGAAGGATTTCATGTCGCCCGCCTGGGAGGGCCTGGAGAGGAATCCTGAATAGATGCCCTCCAGATCGACCGACAGCCGCTGGTAATGCTCCACAGTGGGATAGATATAGTCGGAGAGGTCGCGGTGCACCAGCTCGCCAAGCCCGCCGGTGTGGGTGGACATGACCGCAGTAGGGATCGGGCAGACCTGCACGCCCATCGCGGATAGGGTGGGGATCACCACTGCGAGCGAGCTGCGCCCAAACCCGGCCAGCGCGTGGATTGCCGCGACTCTCGGCGGACGGTTGTTCATAAACGGACACCTGCACTTTCCTCGGTTTTGAAAAGATTCTGGAAATTTGTTTTTCATCGGTACAGCCTGTAGATTTGCCCTGCGAACCGGGCAAACTAGTTCAGGCGGATTCCGCCCGGGCCGACCGGAAAGGGAAGCTCTGAAACATTGAAATAGGGAGGTGGATCAGGATGAACAAAGCAGCTACCACAGCGATGACCGGTGTTGCAGTTGCGATGGCAGCGGGGACTGCGGCATATATGCTCTCCGGACATGGCAAAAACAGCACCGGCAAAAAGCTCAAACGCAACGCAACCAAGGCGGTCAAGACGCTTGGGAACGTGCTGGACAGCGTGGAATATCTCATGCATTGAGCGGGAAGGGAGGCTTTCGGCTGCGAAAGGCTCCCTTCTTTATATGTTCGGCGCAGCGGGCGCCGTCCCTTTACAAAAGGAACGGCGGGCAAGCGATTAAATCCCGATCTGGCCTTCAGGCAGAACCCGGCGGCTGGAAGGCTCTCTGCGCATTGCGAGCGAGAGCAGGAACGAGACCGGCCCGAGCCTGCCCATATACATCAGCAGGATGAGCAGCCCGCGTGAAATCTGGCTTGCGGCACCGGTCACCCCCACCGAGATTCCGACCGTCGCAAAAGCGGAAACACTCTCGTAAAACGCGTCAATCCCGCTGATCTCGGCAGCCCCGTCGGTGAGCATCACACAGGCCGCGCTCATCGCGACCGCAGACAGCCCCATCAGTACGACCGCCAGCGATTTGTAGACCGTCCCGTGGTCCAGCCGCCGCCGGAAGACGACGACCTCCTCATCCCCGCGGGCAACCGAGCAGACGGTCGCAACCAGGACAACCGCAGTCGTACATTTGATGCCTCCCCCGGTCGAGCTGGGTGCAGCGCCGATAAACATGAACAGTGCGGAGAGGACCTTGGTGCTTCCCCGCATCAGGTCGCAGGGGAACGAGTTGAACCCTGCGGTGCGGCAGGTCACCGAATAGAACCAGGCGGCTCCCAGGCGCTGCGCGTTGTTTGGCAGTGCGCCGAGGGTGGCCGGGTTGGTCCACTCACAGGCCAGCGTCATGAGCATACCGGAAAGGAGCAGGATGCCGGTTGCCGCCAGCACCACCCGGGTGTGGAGCAGCAGGGTGCGGGTGCGGCGGTACTGGAACAGGTCGTAATAGACCACAAAACCAAGCCCGCCGGCAATAATCAGCGCGCTGACCGTCCCCATGATCAACGGGTTTCCGTTATAGTTGGTGAGCGAAGAGAACAGACCCTGACCGCCGAACAGGTCAAAGCCCGCATTGCAGAATGCCGAAACCGCGGTAAAGATCGAAAAAAAGATGCCTTGCGCACCGTACTGCGGCACCAGCGCGATCATCAGCAGGAGTGCGCCGGCCCCCTCCGCAGCGAGCGCGCCGCCCACCACCAGCCGGAGCAGCGGACGTATGGTGAATTCCTGCGTACCGATAGATTCGCGCGCGAGGTCGAGGTTTCGGCGTTCCAGCCGCCGGCCGACCGCCATGGAAAAAAAGCTGGTCATCGTCACCAGCCCGAGGCCGCCGGTCTGGATCAGCAGCAGAATCACACACTGTCCGAATCCGGTCCAATGGGTGTAAGTATCATAGATTACCAGCCCGGTGACACAGGTTGCCGAGGTGGCGGTGAACAGGCAGTCGAGCAGCGGGGTCCAGCTGCCATCCCGGCTGGAGGCCGGCAGCATCAGCAGGAAAGTCCCGATGAGGATCACCATTGCAAAGCTGACCGCGATGATCCGGGCCGGAAACCGGAAGAGGAACCGGAACCGCGCCTCCTTCCGTCCGCGCCCAAACGGCTCCGGGCGGGAGATGCGGACCGGGAACGACCCGGTCACGGCTCCCTTTTGACCGTGAGAAACCGCTTGGCTTCCCGGATCAGGTTTTTGTCATTGCGGAAGGTGACCAGCCCGTCCGCCTCATCCAGCAGGCACCAGCGGTAGTCGCTGATCTCCTCCTCCTGTTTGGTGACAGTGTCATCCGCTTCCGGGCTTGCCAGAAAATAAACCACCTGCTTTTTGACATGCGGCTTGGGAAAATATTCAACACTCTGCCGGAACCCGTCCATCAGGCGCACATCCAGCCCGGTCTCCTCCTTGATCTCCCGCAGAGCGGTTTGCAGCTCGTTTTCTCCCGATTCGACATGCCCCTTGGGGAAAGACCAGTGGCCGCCGCTTTTATGCTTAATCAGCAAAAGCTCATATTTTTCCTTTCGTTTGCGGTAGACCAGCGCACCGCACGATTTTTCACGCAACATTTTAATCGTCCTTCCTGCCGCGGCGCCGGACCGCGCCGCATGCCTCCTGTGTGCAGAACACGAAATTATGCTGTTCAGGGCCTGTACGGAACCCTTCCGGAGCGGTAAAAAAACCGGCTGACCATTGTAGATGCGGGTCCGAAATACAGGGCTTTTAATAATATACCACGTTTGGGGCCGGTTTAAAAGTAGTATTTTCTGTTTTTTGCAGAGCGCAGCCAGCGCTTAAAACCACATTGGCTCTGCGCCCTGAAAATGTGGCGCCGGGCCATTCTGATAGGGGTCGTAGCGGTTTTCGTTGCAGCCAAACTCCTTCAAAAAGCGGATTTTGCAGTCTGCCGTCCATTGGATCAGCGATATTCCATCAAAGGACTCTGTCCTCCCGCCATCCACAGTATTTTTAAAATACCATTCCACAACCGTTTGCTCCCCCTTGTGGAAAAATTGCCTGATCTCCCATTGCAGAACGGTCCCGCGTGTGTTCCACTCGTCGAACCAGAGCCTGATTTTTTCGATCCCGTGGTATTCGGGCCCCCAGCTTTCGATGTAAACCGCGTGCTCGTCAAAAATCGCTTCGATCCCCACATTGCTTTTTTGGAGCCACATCGCAAACCACGACCGTATGACAGCCTCCCGTTTATCGGTTTTATCCATAGAGCGCTCCTTTCAAGATGCCGCGTACAGGGCACCTGTATTCAGCTATTTTCCAGACCGGCGCTGAATAAAATGATTATAGCATACGCGGCGGGATACGCGCAAGGGACCGCCCTGCCCGGCTCATAGAGTGCTGTTCAGCAGTGAGATGTCCCCCCCTTCGGGAAGGCAGGCTGTACATCAGCCGATTTTTTAAAATTTTATCTCCACAAACAGGGATATTTGTGCTATACTGTTTTTGTTCCAACAATTTTCTGATAAAAAGAGGGTCTGTATGAATCTGCTTCGTAAACTGCTGCGTGGAATCTATTATTTCTGCGTAGGCATCAAAACCGCATGTTCCGATCTGATCGAATGGTACACCTCCAACAAGAATATCCCCCGCCCCCTGCGAAACCGGGCGTCCTTGCTGGTGCTCCTGCTGGCCGTGGCCGCTGGCGGTTGGGGTCTGGCTTCGATGCTGGGAAGCGGCGGCATTGAGGGGCGTCAGGTCTCCGCAAAACCGGATGAAACTTCGAGCAGCCAGGAAGAGCCTGCATCTTCCTCCACGCCGGAACAGTCGGAACCGGAGGAGTCCACGCCGGAGCCCGAGCCGGAGGAAGACAGTTCCTCCGAGCCGGCAGAGCAGGCGGAAAAGGTTGACGCGGTTGCAGCTGCGACACGGTATCAGCCGATTACCGCTGAAAAATTGTCCGCCACGATCACCGAGCGGGTAAATCAATATTATGAAGCAGGTATCGTATCCAATGAGGGAGGCGGCTCCGCCGGTGCGGGAGTTGTCTATACCCCGCCTGCATCGGGCGACATCGCGGCATGGAAGGCGATCAACCCGGATGTACGGGGGTGGATTTCGATTTCCAATACCAACATCAGCTATCCGGTGGTTGTGGGGCCGTATACCGACTACTATACCCATCGGGACGTCTATAAAAATGCAAGCCGCAACGGGTGCATCTGGTTCGATTCGGATACCCGGTTCGATTCCAAGGGGGAAATCCTCTCGCAGAATGCGGTGATCTACGGCCATAACTGGACCAACTGCTGGAGGCCGGTCAATATCGGGAATCCGAACGATGTGATGTTCGCACAGCTTGCGGCATACGACAATGCTGCATTTGCCGCCGCCAACCCGTATATCCGGGTTACCACCCAGGGCGGAGACCACCTTTATCAGGTGTTTAGCGTCTTTTACACTACGCTCGATTTTGCCTACAATTATGCGGACGGTTCGACCATCCCGGGGATCATCAGCACCGCGAAAGCTAAGAGCATCCACAACTTCAATGTCTCGGTCGGCTCGAGCGACCAGTTTATCACCCTGTCGACCTGTACCCGGATCCTGGGGCAGCAGCTGGGTGAGAACCAGCGGTTTGTGGTGATGGCGAAGAAGATTTCCTAATCCGGCGTATTTCCCACAGGAGAACAAAACCATGTTGAAAGATTTGATATTTGGCATCCTCCGTCCTTTCCTGACCGCCTATGCACTGATACGGTATGGGAGCATCTGGGGGTTAAAGGAACATCTGATGCGCCGCCCGAGCAAGCTGCTCCGCCTGACCTATGGCCACTTCTTTTTGCAGCGGGGGAGTTTTGTCGGGCTGACGAGCGAAATTGCGGGGGTACCATGTTTCCCACACGGGATTCAGGGGATTTTCATTTCGAATACGGCAAAGCTCGGTAAGGACGTGGTAATCTTCCAGCAAGTGACGATCGGGTCGAACAATCTGCCCGATACCAAAAAGCCGGGCAGCCCAACGATCGGAAACAATGTCTATATCGGGGTTGGAGCCAAGGTCATCGGGGGAATCACAATCGGGGACAACTGCCGGATTGGAGCGAATGCGGTGGTTTATGAGGATATGCCGCCGAATTCGGTCGCGGTCTGCGCGGCGACCCGGATCATCTCCAAAGATGGCGAACCGCTCGACAATACCTACCGCACGACCCTCGATGGGGTGGATTACGTTTTCCAAGACGGCAGGCTGCACAGAGCGGAACCGTCGTAATGGAACATTCGGGCAAGTTTTGCAAGCGTGAGGGAATTTGGTTTTTTGGGTTTCTGGAATCCCATGAAAGTGGAGGCTGCTGAAAGAGCCGCCCTGGTCAAAGGGAGAGATCAACCAAAGGCCGTATCACCGGTTCGGGTGATACGGCCTTTTTGCAAAGCAGGGTATAGAGGCAAAACAGGAGGAAGCTGCACTATACCTTAACCAGGCCGGTATTTGCAGCGGCATCCCTGTCAAGAACCAGCGTCGCATGGGGATGCCGGCGCAGGATGCTGGCGGGGCAGGCTTCTGTAATCGGGCCGCAGAGGGTGTGATATACCGCCTGCGCCTTTGTGGGGCCGGGGACGGTGATAACCAGCGTGGCCTCGGGAGGGGTAAGCTGCGGGATGGTCAGGGTGACTGCCTGCCGGGGCACCTCCTCCAGGGACGCGAAGCAGCCGTCGTGAACCTGCTGGGCCCTGCAAACCTCGTCCATATTCGAAATTTTAACCCTGGCGGGATCATGGAAATCCGCAACGCCCGGATCGTTAAACGCCAGATGCCCGTTTTCTCCGATCCCCTCGAAGATCACGTCGGGGGGATACGCTTCAAGCAGGGCGGCATATCGTGCACATTCGGCTGCGGGGTCGTCCGCCTGCCCATTGATATAATGGACTGACCGGAATCCCGCATGCTGGAAGAGGTGCTCCTTTAGGTAGTTGCCGAACCCCTGCGGGGCGTCGGGGGCAAGTCCGAGGTATTCGTCCATGTGGAATGCATGGATCCGGCCGAAGTCCAGACCGGAAGTGAGCAGGGCGGCATACAGTTCGAGCTGCGAGGGTGCGGACCCCAGGATGATGTTGACCGACTCCCGCTCTTTCAGCAGCTCCCTGATCCGGGCAGCGCCCAGGTCCGCAGCAGCCTGCCCCATTTCTTTACGCGTGGCATAGACAGAAACCTCCAGAAGGTCGATCTTCTGTTGTGCGATTGGAACCATACGTTTTCTCCTTTCAGATTGTGGAACCGGAGGCAAGGCCTCCTGCCCGCCGGATGACCGCACCGCCCATGAGTGAGAAACCTGTTTCATAATCAGGGGATGCCGGATGGGCGAGGGATTTTGCTGCCCTGCGAGGCGAAAAAACGCAGACAATACTTTGTGTATTGCAAGGTTTTTCAACGCGGCAGGTCGGCAAAAGGCCCGCCCAGACGGTATCAAATGGTTGTGAATACGGGTTCTGATATAGCATATGCCGGTGGCGGCAGCCTGATTTCAATTTATCATAGCATTTTCAGACATCAAGTACAAGAGAGGGGCTGCTCCCAAAAGATAGAACAAGTTCGAAGAAACCCGCTCCGCCACAGGACATGGCGAAGCGGGTTTCCCCTATTTTGAGGAGTGGAGATCATAATGGAAGGACTGGAAAAGGCTCAGACGATCCTTTTCCAGTCTGCTTTCAAGAGTCCTGATTGGATTCGATTTTGGTCGGCGTACTTAGAACCGCGATGCAGGCCACTGTCCCGGCAACACCTAGATACAGGAGCAGCGGGGTCATCGAATGAAGATAGTACATCACCGCGCCGATCGGTATGAATGCGTTGAAGAGGAACAGGAGAACCAGCATATAAACCCGTCCGATGAATTTCCCATGTTTGGAATCCAGAAATTTCTGCATGTTCATTATTCCGGCCACACTCCTAACTTACTCATGATAAAGGTGATAAAGACGATATTGAGGATCGAAATGCAGATCAAGATGCCTGCATTGAAAAACCGGCTCTGGATAACCCGTTTGCCGAGGTAGCGGGTATCGTTTCCGAGCAGATACCAGGAGTTCCCGCTGATCCAGTTGAACAGGCTCTGCATGGCGGCAACGGTGACAACGATCATAACCGGCTTGCCAAAGAATGCGCCCAGGAAGCCGATCTGTGGGGCGAGGACAACCACCGGATGGTACCACGCCTTGGGATCGCGCTTGACATTGGTGGACTGATAGAACGAGGTCGCACAGGTGACGCTGAGGCCGATCATGGAGGAAACGACCAGCGCAATGATCCCGATGTAGAATCCGACCTGGATCCACACGCTCGGGATAACGCCTACCAGCGCGTCACACAGCTCACCCGACGAGGTGGGGATGCCGGGTTTTCCAGAGAATGCCTCGGCGAATGCGATCGAGACAAACGAGAGGATCAGGGTGACCGGCAGCAGGCCGCCGAAGAAGGCGTCGAACCGTCCAAGCGTCTCGTGTTCCTCCGAGTATCCTCTCGAGATCATCCCGTTGTTGAACAGGACCCAGTCCATAACACCGATGGTAGCAGTCATCGAGCCGATCAGCATGATGATGCCATCCATTCCCGAAGGGAGCTTCGGGATCAGCAGGCCCTTCACCATAGCGGGGAGGTTGATACCGGTCACGCAGATAACCGCGCCGAACACCAGCAGCATAATCCCGATCATGACCTTCATGGCGTTCTCAACAAATTTGACCGCCTTGGGATTCTCGCCGCTTCCGTACATCAGCGAGAGCGGGACTGAGATTGCGACCAGAACGATCCAGCTTATGCTCTTGGGGATTGGCAGCCCCGCCACCTGGAACAGGGAGGTAAGCGCGTCCGATCCAAGCGCATATTGTCCAAAGGTGTATACGATAGAGGCGATAAAGCAGGCGACCAGTCCGGTGGCAAAACTGCCGAAGAATTTCCCATGGAATTTGTCCTGCGCCTCAATGACATTCATCTCCGAGCCGGTGACAAACCGGGTGGCAAGCGCCAGCATAAAGATGCCGAATGCAAATGAGTAGAGCGGGATCCAGAGCATGTCGTATCCATAGGCGGCGCCCAACGTGACCGAACTGGCGAATGAGCCGGCCCCCAGTGTAAACGCGGCGTTCATAAAGCCAGGGCCGGACAGTTTTACATAGCCCATGAAGCGTTTGGTGGACGGCTGTTTTTTCAGTTCCTTCAGGTAGGCTTTTTCCCTGATCGCCTGCTCGGTATAGCGCGGGTTGACAACCTCAACCGGCTTGTTTTGCGATTCATGGCTCATAATAAACGACCTCCTCTTCCTATAGCTTTGTAACGATCATCTCACACGGGGCATCCGGGCCATCGGTGAACAATCTGGGCCGTTCGAACCGGATATTCCCAAAAATCGCCTGATTCAGTGCGAGGTCGATTTCCTCGCAGTAGAGCTTCCCAACCTGCTCCAGCCCCAACGCGCGAAAGGCGGTGGAAAACGGGCAGATGCGGTTGACCTCCCGCAGGCAGTTGCCTTCCACCTGGCTTTCGCAGTCCCACGCCTGGTTGGGTGGGTAATCGGAATATGCTTCCGCGTTTTCAAAGGTCAGCTCTTTGCCATCCGCGAGGATGTTTGCCCTGATTGCCTCGCCGCGCATCAGGCCATATCTTCGGACAGCCTTGCGCACAATTTGGGAGCCCTCTTCCTCGCCGCAATTTCTGAGAACCTCATCCGCAATCAGCGCAAAGAGTTTTGCTGTCATCTCGGTGGCTTTTCCAACCGGATCGTTCGGGTTAAACATGGTTGCCCCTCCTTCTTTGTTCAGATTTGCCCTTTTAAACAGCAAAAAATGTGCCAATTTTTTAAGATGGCAGAATCATACAGAACGGAAAGAAAAATATGGATATTACTTCCAATTCAAAGAAAAATCAATAAAATTTGTAAAACAATCATAAAATCTTTTTCCTTTCCAAACGATTTGCGCTGCATTTGCAGGATGCCTGTCATGAAATTTCATGATAGAGCAAAATCGGATAAAAAAGAAAAAGATTCCTTGACGGGGCAGTTTGGCAAAACAGGCAGGTTGACAGTCAACAGGCGGCGAAGACCCAGGACAGCAGTGCATCATTGGGAGGAGGCGGATGCAAAAAGTGCAGCTTCCGCAGAAGCTGCACTCAAGCAGATTGTGATGGTTCGATTTTCGTGCAGGACGCATTTCCAAACGGGTCACGGAGGGTATAGTCAAACCGCACAAGCGTTTCCTGTTGGGGATGCTGCGGGTCAAGCGGGTCGAAGGGGAACAGCTCGACCCATTCCTGCGGACCGGGCTTGCCGGGCAGGAGCAGCCTGCGCCGGGGTTCATTCCCGGCTGCGCAGTGTTCGGGCAGGCGGCGCGGGCGCTCGTGCAGGCAGAGGTCAAGCCGCATCAGCCAGGAAAAGACCTCCGGGTCGCAGCCCTGCTCGACCGCGAACGTGAACAACAGGTCGTAGCAGGCATATTTTCCCACATTCTGTGCGGGCATCCGCTCGCTAAGTGCAAGAAACATCCGGAATGGCGAGGGACAGTCCCGCAGCAGGCAGGCAAGCTGGTTTTGGAACCGTCCGCTGTTGTAGTAAAGCTCGGTCATCTCCTCCACCCGTTTGATCCGGCAGATCTCATGAAACGAAAGCTGTGGGGTTTGCAGGATTTCATACGGCGGCGTTTCGCTGTAGACCAGCCCATACTGTTCCCGCTGTTCGTAAAGCCGGGAGCCGCGCAGCAGCTTGAGAAACCCAAGCTGGAGCTGATGGGGGCGCATCGCAAATACCTCGTCGTAGCTCTGCGCGAACCGTTCGAATCCTTCGAGCGGGAGTCCGGCGATCAGGTCGAGATGCTGGTGGATATTCCCGAACGCACCCACTGTGCAGACATTATCCCGGAGCGTTTGCAGGTCGGTCGGGCGCGCAGCGGCGGCAAGCGCAGCGGCGCAGGTCGACTGCACCCCGATTTCGAATTGAAACAGGCCCGGACGCACCGTTTGCAGCAGCCGGAGCTGGTCCGGCGTGGTCAGGTCGCCGCCCAGCTCCATCTGGAAGGAGGTATATCCGTTGTCATGCGCGGCGAGATACTGCCAGATAGCAGACGCGCGGTCCGGCCGGAGATTGAATGTCCGGTCAACAAATTTTACCTGCATCACCCGCGCGTCGAGCAGTTTTTGCAGATCGTCAAAGACGAGCGGCAGCGAGCGGAACCGCACCGTCCGGTCGGCGGAGGAGAGGCAGTAGGAGCAGCCGTACGGACAGCCGCGCGATGATTCATAATAGAGTACCCGGTTGGGGAGGGATGCAAGGTCGCTGTATGGGAATGGGAGCGCGTCCAGGTCAGCAAACCGGCTGGCGCGGAAAATCCCGCGCGGATGCGGTTCTGACAATACCTGCGCGAGGATCGGCTCCCCCTCGCCGCAGAGGATGCCGTCCGCCCATCCGTAACGGGCGAGCCGGTCTTCCGGGTCGAAGCTGACCTCCGGCCCGCCCAGAAGGATTGGAATGTCCGGGAAGAGGGCGCGAAATTCCGAACCAAGCTGCTCGACCTGCCGGATGTTCCAGATATAACAGGAAAAGAGCAGCCGGCCGGGCGTGCGGGAGACAATGTCCGCGAGGATCTCCCGCACCGGCTGGTTGATGGTATATTCCACGAATGCGGCAGGAATCCCCGCTGCATCAAGTGCCAGCTTGAGGGACCGCACCGCGAGATTGGTGTGGCTGAATCTGGCGTTGACCGCTACCAGCAGCGTTTTTTTCATCGCTGTCTGCCTCCTTTCCGGAACCCGCGGTACCACAGTTTTTCAAACAAAGGGGCTTTTTCACTTGCCAAAAGCCCCCTCTTGCCGCTTCACAGGATAAAGTATTTCGCTCATTGCGATGAGCGACCAGAGGCGCTGCCTTTGGAAACCGCAATTTTTCGAGAAAAATCGAGTAAAGCTTCAGATGTGAAACGTCTGGCAGCAACAATGGGTGCGGGTCCTTATTTTTTCGGCTTTTTCATGGTCAGCGAGATACGTTTTTTCGGCAGATCGACGCCCAGCACCCAGACGGTGACAATGTCCCCCACCTTGAGCACCTCGCTCGGATGCCGGATATACCGGTTGGTGATCTGCGAGATGTGCACCAGCCCATCCTGATGCACCCCGATGTCGACAAATACGCCGAAGTCGATCACGTTCCGCACCGTTCCCTGAAGCTCCATCCCCTCTTTGAGATCCTTCATATCCAGGATATCGCTGCGCAGCATGGGCGGGGGAAGTTCATCCCGCAGGTCACGGCCGGGCTTGAGCAGTTCGGCGGCAATATCCCGCAAGGTCGGCGCCCCAACCCCGCATTCCGCCGCAACCTGTTCCTCCCCGGCAGCCTTGATCTGTGCGGGCAGCTCAGAAAGGCGGTTGCCGGCTGCATCTTCAAGGGTATATCCGAACCGGTCAAGCAGCGCTTTTGCGCCTGCATAGGATTCGGGATGCACACCGGTACTGTCCAGCAGGTTGTTCGCGTGGGGAATCCGGAGGAATCCCGCGCACTGTTCAAACGCTTTCGGCCCCAGCTTGGGCACCTTTTTAAGCTGGGTGCGGCTGGTGAATGCGCCGTTTTCCTCCCGGTAGGTCACGATGTTTTTGGCAACTGTGCCCGAAAGCCCTGCCACATATCCCAAAAGCGACGCCGACGCGGTATTCAGGTCAACCCCAACCCGGTTTACGCAGTCCTCAACCACACCGGTCAGCGTCTCATCCAACCGCTTCTGGGGCATGTCATGCTGGTACTGTCCCACACCGACCGATTTCGGGTCGATCTTGACCAGTTCAGCGAGAGGGTCCTGAAGCCGCCGCGCAATCGAAACCGCGCTGCGCAGCGAGACATCGAAGTCGGGGAACTCCTGTGCTCCCAGTTTGGACGCCGAATAGACCGATGCGCCCGCCTCGTTGACCATCATGTAGGAAAGCCCGCAGTCCATCTCGCGGATCAGCTCTGCGGCGAACAGCTCGCTCTCCTTGGAGGCGGTGCCGTTCCCGATCGAGAGGACGTCCACATGGTGTTTGCGGATGAGCGCGCCGAGCTTTTGTTTGGCTTCGGCAACCTTGTTCTGGGGCGGGGTCGGGTAGACGACAGCGGTGTCGAGCACCTTCCCGGTTGGGTCAACCACCGCAATCTTGCAGCCGGTGCGGTAGGCCGGGTCGATCGCCAGCACCGTTTTCCCCTTGACCGGCGGCTGCATCAGCAGTGCTTTCAGGTTTACCCCAAAATTTTTAATCGCCTGTTCGTTGGCGGTCTCGGTCAGATCCGAGCGCACCTCCCGTTCGAGAGAGGGGTGGATCAGACGTTTATAGGCATCGGAAACCGCCTCCAACACCAGCGGGGTGGTGATGCTCCCCTTCTTCACAAAGAGTCCGGAAAGCAGGCCCACGGCATAACCGCTGTCCACCTCGACGGAAGCTTTGAGAAAACCTTCCTTTTCACCGCGGTTGACAGCCAGTATCCGGTGGCTGGGCATCCGGGAGACCGGCTCCGCATAATCGGCGTACATCGCATAGACGCCCGCGTCCTCCCCGACAGAGACGGTTTTCAGCACCGCGTTTTTCTGGTAGTACTGACGCAGCAGCAGACGTCCCTGCGCGCTGTCCGAAAACTGCTCGGCGAGGATGTCCGACGCACCTGCCAGCGCATCCTCCGGCGTAGGGACGCCCTTTTCCGGATCAACAAATGGCTCCGCCAGAGCCTGCACGCTCCCGGAGGTCCTGTCCTGCGCAAGCAGAAGCTCGGCGAGCGGCTCCAGCCCCCGTTCCTTCGCGACCGTTGCGCGGGTGCGCCGCTTCTGCTTATAAGGACGGTAGATGTCCTCAAGGCGGGCCAATGTTTCGGCTGCCGCAATATCGGCTTCCAGTTCGGGGGTCAGCTTGCCCTGCTCGGCGATCGCTCCGGAAACCTCCTCCCGGCGTTTTTGCAGGCCGCGCAGATAGTCAACCCGCTCGGAAAGCTCCCGCAGAACCTGATCGTCACAGGAACCGGTCTGCTCCTTCCGGTAGCGCGCGATAAACGGGATGGTATTGCCCTCATCGATCAGGGCGATGATATTTTCCACCAGTTTTTGTGCGATGTGAAATTCGCTTGAGAGAATCGCAGAAAAGTCCATACGTCAACTCCAAATCTTTCTAAAAAGTTTCGCCAGCCTTTTCAAAGGCTGCGGTTTCCAAAGGCAGAGCCTTTGGTCGCTCATCGCAATGAGCGAAATCCTTTATCCTGTGAAGCGCGTTTTTCGGGTGAATTGGCTCTGACTTGCGGTCAGAGCCAAGAGGGGGCTTTTTACAAGAGAAAAAGCCCCCTGAGAATCTGTGTAAATCCCGGACGGGAGCATCCCGAAAAGCGGTCAGCGTCCGTCATTCCGTCTGCGGAGCAGGAGCCAGACCGCCAGACAGGCTGCCGCGAGGGCCGCAAACAACCCGGCGATGACCTCCGGCCGCATCCACCACTGTGTGGGGATGGATGTAATAAAGATCGCAGTCGGACCGTCCGCACCGCCGATGATCCCGATACTGGCCGCTTCCCCCGAATGGATCAGCTCCGGTGCGGCCGTTGCCAGCGCTTTATGCAGCAGCCACCTCTGGAACAGCCGGTCAGCGAGCAGGGTGAGTATCCCAAGCGCGGCAAAGACGATCGCACCGATTCGGGCGAACTTTCCCAGCCGCTTCATCGGGCTTCCTCCGGCTTGACCATCCATACCACCAGCAGAAAGACATACGCCAGCAGGATACAGATGGTGGCTATGATCCGCAGGGTGGCGCCCCACCGCTGTTCCCCGATCCAGATGACCGTAGAATGGCGGGCCCCTCCGATAATCCCAGCCCGCGCAGCCCGTTTTTGGTTTCTGTCCGCCGCCCAGCTGTAGAGATGCAGGAACAGCTTGTACACCGGCTCCACCAGGGCGGTCACGATTCCGGCCAGTGCAAAAAAGCGCACGCCCATCCGGGCGCAGGATTCCAATCCGCAATGTTTCATTTTATTCTCCTTTTTGTTTTATAAAATTGATTTTATCCAATCTGTTTTAAAACCTGTATTCATATGAACGCTGGTTTTCCATCTTTCCCCAAAACCCTAGATGAACCCCAGAGAGCGGAGCAGAAAGACATAGACAAACATGGTCACGAGGGAACCGGCGGTGGTCCAGACCACAATCTGTCCGGCAAGCTCACTGTCGCCGCCCATCTCCTGCGCCATGGTGAACGAGCTGACCGCTGTGGGCGCACCGAAGGCGATCAGCAGCCCGACCAGTTCGGCGCCCCGATAGCCCGCCGCGATGCTGGCGGCCACACCGGCCACCGGCACCAGTACCAGCCGCGCGACAAGCACGATCAGAAGCTGACGCTTGTGTCCGCGCGGCAGGCCGAAATCGACCGAGCCGCCGAGGATAATCAGCGCGAGCGGGGTGCCTAGCTTCCCGAAATCGCTGAGCGCGGTATAGACTGCCTGCGGAATCCCGATGCCCAGCCCCCAGAACAGCAGCCCGATTGCCGAACCGATCACCAGCGGGTTGTGCAGGATGCCCCGCAGGATTTTGCGTGGGGCGGGCTTCTGTCCCCGGAAGATCTCGAGGACGACCACCGACAGGATATTGATGGTCGGGACCACGACCGCAACTGCCAGCGCAACCGTCCCGACCTCGTCGGGGCAGAGGATCATCCCGATCGGCAGGCCAAAGATCACCGAGTTGCCCCGCATGATCCCCTGTATCATCACCCCGCGGCGGGCGTTTTCCGGCTCGATCCGCGGGATGATCACGAGCATGATGAGGCAGACGAGTACCGTTCCCGCAAAGGTAAACGCCAGAAAGGACGGCTGCGCCATATTTTTGTGGCTGGTGTTATAGATGCTCATGGCGAGCGAAACCGGCAGGAAGGTCCTGAAGGTGACCTTGTTCATAATGTCGAGGGTGCGCTGGTCAAAGAGGTTGATCCGTTTCATCAGCTTGCCTGAGAGCATCAGCAGAAAAAGCGGAAGAACGACGTTTACCGATGTAGCCAGATGTTCCATGTTGTTTCCTCCGTTGACAGAGTCCGGTCAGTTGTCCGGCATCCCCTGGGTCCCAAGCCGTTCGAGCTTCCGGTAGAGGGTGCGCAGGCTGATCCCAAGCGCCTTGGCAATCTGCGTTTTCCCCTCCAGCGTATACCCAAACTGGTCCAGCAGATCCTGAATCCGTTTCTGCTCCTCGATCTGGAGCAGCTTTTTTTCGGTTGCAGCCTGCATCCGTCCGCTCCGGTCGCGCATACTGGGCGGCAGGTCCTCGACGGTCACGACCTCGTTCTCGCAGAGGTTGACGGTATATTCCACCACATTCTGCACCTCCCGGACATTCCCCCGCCATTCGTAGCTCAGGAACAGCCGCTCCACCTGCTCGTCAAACCGCTTCACAGGGGTATTCATCCGCTGCCGGAGGGATTCCAGGCAATGGGCGGCGATCGGCAGGATGTCGCTGGTGCGTTGGCGCAGCGGGGGCACCTCGAGGTTGATGACACCGATCCGGTAGTAGAGGTCCGCCCGGAACCGCCCGTCCGCGATCATCTCGGACAGGTCGCGGTTGGTCGCCGCGATCACCCGGATATTGAGCGGGATTTTTTCAGCCGATCCCACCCGCTCCAACTCGTACTCCTGCAAAACCCGCAGCAGTTTGGGCTGCATTGAGAGCGGCAGTTCCCCCAGCTCGTCGAGGAACAGGGTGCCGCCCTGCGCCATCTCGATCTTCCCGATCTTGCCGCCCTTCTTCGCCCCGGTGAACGCGCCCTCCTCATAGCCAAACAGCTCACTCTCGAAAAGGGTTTCGGGCACGCTGGAACAGTTGACCGCCACAAACGGGTATTTCCGGCGGCTGCTCTGCTCGTGGATGGCGCGGGCAGCCAGCTCCTTTCCGGTGCCGGTCTCCCCGCAGATCAGGATCGGGGTCGGGCTGTCCGCGAGCCGGCGGATCATCCGCTGGAGCTGCTGGGTTTCCGGGCTGGTCCCGATGATCCGGCTCACATAGTCCGGCTGGTTTTCCGGGCCGTAGGTCTCGTCCGAAAACCGCACCGCTACCGACATCAGCTCCCGGTCCACGTAGATCGGCCGGGTGGTGAGCTTGGCGCGGAACCCGCCCATTGAAACCTCTTTTTCCTGAAACACAATCCCCCGCAGCACCTTGCGCACCGTAGTTTCCGGCAGGATGTGCCGCAGGGAAGCGGTCGAGAGCCTGCAAAAGCTGAGGCTGTGCGCCGCCGCTTCGTTATACTGGGTGATGACCCCGTTGGAATCCGCGAGCAGCAATGGGTCCCGGGAGACGTTGAACGCCTCCTGCACCAACATCTCAAAGCTGCCTGTCTGCGCCAGCCCCTCCCGGCTGCGCACCAGCCCGCCGATCAGCCCGGCAAGCTCGGTCAATGCGTCCAGATAGGTCTGGGTATTCCCGCTGATCCGGGCGTGCCCCTCCCTGGTAAACGAGGTCAGGGTGACTACGCCGATCACCGCGCCGTCCGCCTTGATGCAGCAGAGCAGCTCGACGGTTGCAGGGCAGTTGTCCTTAAACCGGCAGCCAACACAGGTCTGCATCTCCCCGGGCGTATTGACCAGCACGCTGCCATAGTTCATCACCTCATTGATCGAGGGGCTATGCACCGCCTTCCCCTTTTTTTTGAGATAGACCGGCGTGCCGCAGATCAGGTTGGAGCCGCTGTCAAATACCGCGACCTCCGCTTTCAGCGCATTGGCAGCGCCGTTAATCAGCCGTTCAATTGGCTGTTTTACCTCCCCCAGACGGTTCATCCCGCACCCCCTCCCGGATTCTGTTAAGCGCTTCCTCTCATATAGTACATTTTATCCGGTTTGACAATTCTGTCAAGGCATCTGCCGGATTTGCCATCTGGCAATCTGTTTGACAACCATCTGGCAAAAAAAGAGCGGCGCCCGTATAAAATCCCCTGTTTACGGCGATTTTGTGTGTTCTTGCGGTTTGGCACGAATATTGCTTTATTCTTTTTCAGACAATCAGAACCCCATATCCGGCATGGATCGGGTACAGAATCGCAAAAAGGATGAAAAAGGAGGGCTTTTCCCCATGAAAGGTTTCGACAACCACCCCTATATCCCCAACTCCGCACCGGAAATTCAGGCGGAGATGCTCCGCGAGATCGGCCTGGCCTCGCTGGAGGAGCTGCATAAAAATGTCCCGGACGCGCTCAAACTCAAAGATACCATGAAGCTGCCCCGCGCGTTCGGTTCGGAATACGAGCTGCGCCGGCATGTTGAAGGTCTGCTCGGCAAAAACACCGACTGCAAAAAGAACCTGAACTTTCTCGGCGCGGGCTGCTGGCAGCACTATGTCCCCGCGCTCTGCGACGAGGTCAACTCCCGCGGCGAGTTCCTGACCGGCTACGGCGGCGAGCCGTACAACGAGCTGGGGCGGTTCCAGTCGCTTTTTGAGTATGCGAGCATGGTCGCAGAGCTGGTGGACATGGAGGTGGTCAACGTCCCGACGATGGACTGGGCACAGGCCGCTGCCACCACCGCGCGGATGGCGCAGCGGATCACAAACCGCACCGAGGTGATCGTCCCCACGCTGATCGACCCGGAAAAGTTCGCGGTCATGGAAAACTACTGCCGCGCGAGCGTCCGGTTTGTCCGGGTAAACTGCAACGGCAAGGGGCAGATCGACCTCGACGACCTGAAATCCAAGGTGAATTCCAACACAGCGGGGGTCTACTTTGAAAACCCGGGCTATCTCGGCGTCATCGAGGAGCATGGGCAGGAGATTTCCGACCTGATACATGCGGCGGGCGGACTGAGCCTGGTCGGCGTGGACCCGATCTCGCTGGGCGTGCTGGCAACACCCCCTTCCTATGGCGCGGACATCGTCTGCGGCGATCTCCAGCCGCTTGGCATCCATATGAACTACGGCGGCGGGCAGTCGGGCTTTATGGCCACCCGCGACGAGGAAAAATTCGTCATGGAGTTCCCCTCCCGCCTGTTCGGCATTGCCCCGACCAGCCAGCCGGGCGAGTACGGCTTCGGCGACGTCGCGTACGACCGAACCTCGTTCGGCCACCACCGCGAGCATGGCAAGGAGTATGTCGGCACACAGAGCGCGCTCTGGGGGATCACTGCGGGGGTCTATCTCGCCACGATGGGCCCCAGAGGGATGGAAGAGGTTGGAGAAACAATCCTGTATAACGCCCAGTACGCGGCCAAAAAGCTGGCCGAGCTGCCGAACATCCGGGTGAACCGGTTTGGGAGCTGCTTCTTCAAAGAGTTTGTGGTTGACTTCTCCGAGACCGGAAAGACGGTCGCCGAGATCAACCGGTCGCTGCTGGCACAGGGCATCTTTGGCGGGAAGGACCTTTCAAACGAGTTCCCGCAGTTTGGACAGTCGGCCCTCTACTGCGTGACCGAAATCCACACACAGGACGACATCGAACGGCTGGTGTCTGCGGTCGCGCAGGCGGCCCGATAAATCGAGAAAGGGATGAGTATTGTGAACAGAATTGATCGGTCCGCAAAGGTCAGAGAGCACTTCCATCAGGCCAAGTGGGATGAACCAGTGATCTATGAGCTGAGTACCCCCGGCGAGCGCGGCATCCTTGTGCCGCAGGCGAGCGAAGAGGTCGCCTCGCAGGTCGAGGGGATTGGCGCGCTGCCCGCAGGCATGAAACGCAAAAACCGGGTCAACCTGCCCGAGATTTCCCAGAACCGGGTGCTCCGCCACTATCTGCGCCTGTCCCAGCAGGTACTCGGCGCGGATGTCAACATCGAGATCGGGCAAGGTACCTGCACGATGAAATACAGCCCCAAGGTCAACGAGCAGCTCGCCCGCGGTGTGCAGGAGCTGCACCCGCTTCAGGACCCGTCTACCGTACAGGGGATGCTCGAAATCTACTATCAGACCGACCGGTATATGTGCGAGATTTCCGGGATGGACCGGTTCACCTTCCAGCCGGGCGGCGGCTCGCAGGGGATTCTTGCGATGGCTTCGGTCATCCGGGCCTATTTTGAGAGCCGCGGGGAGAAGCGCGACGAGATCATCACCACCCTGTATTCGCATCCGTCCGATGCGGCCGCCCCGGTGATGAACGGGTTCAAGGTGATCTATCTCCAGCCTGACCCTCAAACCGGCCTGCCCAGCATGGAGACGCTGAAAGCAGCCGTTTCCGAGCGCACCGCCGCCTATATTGTGGCAAATCCGGAGGACACCGGCGTCTATAATGGGCAGGTGCAGGCGTTTACCGCCTATGTGCACGAACACGGCGGCCTCTGCGCCTACGACCAGGCGAATGCCAATGGCCTGCTCGGCGTCACCCGCGCGCGGGAAGCCGGCTTCGATCTGTGCTTTTTCAACCTGCACAAGACCTTTTCTTCCCCGCATGGCTGCGGCGGCCCGGCCTGCGGCGCGACCGGCGTCTCCCAGGAACTGGTGCCGTTCCTGCCCGCCCCGCTCGTCGGGTTTGACGGGGAACGCTATTTCCTCGACTATGCATTCGCCAACAAAGAATTTGGCGTGGGGAAAATCCGCTCGTTCTATGGGGTGGCACAGGTTGTCCTGCGCGCCTATGCGTGGATCCGTTCGCTCGGCGGCGAGGGGCTGTATCAGGTCGCCAAAACCGCGGTGCTGAACAACAACTACCTGTTCAAAAAGATGCTCGAAATTCCGGGGATCGGTGCCTATTACTGCGACGGCAACAACCAGCGTGTCGAGCAGGCCCGCTACACGATGGAGAAGGTATACGAGGAGACCGGGGTTTCGACCGGCGACATCCAGCGCCGCGCGATGGACTTTGGGCTCCACTACTGGACCTCGCACCACCCCTACTACCTGCCTGAGCCGATCACCCTTGAGCCGACCGAAACCCCGTCCAAGGCGGATATCGACGAGTATGTTGAAACGATGAAATACATCTTCAGCGAGTGCCGCGAGAACCCGGAGGTGGTCAAGACCGCGCCGCACCGCAGCACCGTCCACCAGATCGACGAATCCGGGATGGATGATCCCGCTAAATGGGCAGTCACCTGGAAGATGTACCTGAAAAAATACCAGTGACCGCCAACCATCTTTTTACTGGCTCTCTACAAAAGACGCGCTTTGCGCGTCTTTTTCTTTTCGCAGAAAAGCAGTCGTTTGGGCGTTTGGCTTGAATTGCCCTGCGGTTTCCGGTATAATAAGGTCTGACGAACCGGTCGGTTTGCGGGCTGCCTGCGCCGCAGTCAAAATTCAGAAATTCAGCTGTCAGGTATCTGGGCAGCCGGTAAGGGAATTATAAGATGAAAAAACTGTTTCGCATCCTCTACGGATATATCCGCCAGACCGATGGCTGGCTTTGGCTGCTTTGTTTGGGGCTTTCAGGGTTCAGTATGCTCCTGCTCTCCGGGATTGTCCATTCCGGCGTCTGGGCGCCCTATGACTACGGCCTGCAAACCATGCGGATCGTCGGGGTGCAGTTCGGTGCAACTGCGGTGGGAGTGCTCTGTGCGCTGATCCTCTCAAAGTTTGATTACCATGCGCTCACCCGGCTCTGGAAGCTCCACGCCCCGGTTGCTTATGCGTTTGTGCTGCTCACCTTCCTGATCGGCATTGGGGCGGCGGACCGGCAGGGGGACAAGTCCTGGATCAGGATACCGTTCACCAGCATGACCATCCAGCCGGCGGAATTCCTCAAGCTGTCGTTCATCCTGACCCTCGCCTACCATCTGCATGTGGTCAGCGACGTGATGGACGACCCCAAAACCATTCTGGCGCTCTGCGTCCACGGGGCGGCTCCTATCCTGCTGATCCACATGCAGGGCGATGATGGGACGGCGCTTGTGTTTGCGTTCATCTTCATCGGGATGCTGTTTGCAGCGGGGATCCACTGGTTTTATGTGCTGGCCGCAGTCGGCGGATCGGTCATCGGAATCCCGCTGATCTGGTTTTTTGTGCTCAATGATTTCCAGAAACAGCGGTTTCTGATCCTGTTCAGCCCCACCGCCGCGGATACGCAGGGCACTTATTATCAACAGTACCGCGCCAAGCTGGCGATCGGCTCGGGGCAGATTTGGGGGAAGGGCATCTTCTCGGAAAACCACCACTATGTCCCCGAAGCGCAGAACGATTTTATTTTTTCCTTTATTGGGGAATCGCTCGGCTTTGTCGGTGCGCTGGCGGTGGTCCTTGTGCTGATCTCACTGGTGGTGAAAATCCTGTCGGACGCCCAGTGTGCCGAGGATTTGCAGGGCCGGCTGATCTGTGTGGGCGTGTTTTCGATGATTGCCGCTCAGTCGGTCATCAACATCGGGATGTGTCTTTCGGTGCTTCCGGTCATCGGGATTACCCTGCCGTTCCTTTCGGCGGGCGGTTCCTCGGTGCTGGCGAGCTATCTGGGGCTGGGGCTGGTGCTTTCGGTCTATATGGAGGCCCCAAAAAATCTGTTCAGCGAGTAAGAACCTGTTCCGTATTTTATCTATGCAAGGGTGCTTTTTCACTTGCAGAAAGCCCCCTCTTGCCGCTTCGCGGCAATTCACCCGAAAAAAGCGCTTCACAGGATAAAGTGTTCCGCGCTCATCTCGCGCTAAGAGCCCGCCTTCGGCGGGTTGCGCTCGAAACGCTTCGCTGCGGCTCGCAGTGCGGAGCGCGTCGGGGGCTCTGCCCCTCGACCCCGCGATTTTTTGAAAAAAATCGAGTAAAACTTTAAATTGTAAAAAAGAAGAAATCAACCCAGCTTGTCGGGGTGGGGCCTACGGGGAGGGGTCACCGACCCCTCGCCCGTAAGGCAAACTGAGGGGGCGTCGCGCGAAGCGCGCTTCGGGCTGAAAGCCCGAGAAGACCCCCGAAGAAGGGCGCTTGCGCCCCGGAAGTTTGGTCTGGAACCCAAACTTCCGTTGCCTCACTGCCCCTCGACCCCGCGATTTTTTGAAAAAAATCGAGTAAAACTTTAAATTGTAAAAAAGAAGAAATCAACCCAGCTTGTCGGGGTGGGGCCTACGGGGAGGGGTCACCGACCCCTCGCCCGTAAGGCAAACTGAGGGGGCGTCGCGCGAAGCGCGCTTCGGGCTGAAAGCCCGAGAAGACCCCCGAAGAAGGGCGCTTGCGCCCCGGAAGTTTGGGCCGGAACCCAAACTTCCGTTGCCTCACTGCCCATCGCCCGAAGAAAAAATCGAGCAAAACTTTAGATGCTGAAATAGAAGGAGGTTTTTCCCATGAAATCGGATATTGAAATTGCGCAGTCGGCTGAGATGCTTCCAATCAGCGAGATTGCAAACCGGCTGGGCGTACAGCCGGAGGAACTGGAGCCTTACGGACGGTACAAAGCAAAATTATCGGAGGAAATTTTCAGCCGGCTTTCCGGACGTCCGGACGGCAAGCTCGTGCTGGTGACCGCGATCAACCCCACACCCGCGGGCGAAGGCAAGACCACCACCACGGTGGGGCTTGGCCAGGCGATGGAGAAGATCGGAAAAAAGGCGATTATCGCGCTGCGGGAGCCTTCGCTCGGCCCGGTATTCGGGATCAAGGGCGGGGCGGCAGGCGGTGGCTATGCGCAGGTGGTGCCGATGGAGGACATCAACCTGCATTTCACCGGCGATATGCACGCGATCACCGCCGCGAACAACCTGCTCTGCGCGCTGATCGACAACCATCTCCAGCAGGGCAACGAGCTTGGGATCGACCCGCGCCGCATCCTTTTCAAACGCTGCCTCGACATGAACGACCGCGCCCTGCGCAATGTGATTGTCGGGCTGGGCGGCAAGGTCAATGGGGTGCCGCGCGAGGATGGCTTCCTGATTACCGTTGCATCCGAAGTGATGGCGATCCTCTGCCTTGCTTCCGACCTCGAGGATTTGAAAAAACGTTTGGGAGAAATTCTGGTTGCTTATACCTATGGTAATCAACCGGTCTATGCGCGTGACCTGCACGCAAGCGGTGCAATGACCGCCCTGCTCAAGGACGCGCTCAAGCCCAATCTGGTCCAGACGCTCGAGAATACCCCCGCCCTGATGCATGGCGGGCCGTTTGCCAATATTGCGCATGGATGCAACTCGGTGCGTGCAACCAGGCTCGCGCTCAAGCTCGCTGACTATACGATCACCGAAGCGGGGTTCGGCTCCGATCTGGGCGCGGAGAAGTTCTTCGACATCAAATGCCGGTATGCGGGACTTGCCCCCTCTGCGGTCGTGCTGGTCGCCACGATGCGTGCGCTCAAGTATAACGGCGGGGTTCCCAAGGCCCAGACCGGGGAACCGAACGTTGAAGCGCTCAAACGCGGCCTGCCCAACCTCGCCAAGCATGTGGAAAATATGCAGAAATATGGGGTGCCGGTCGTGGTGGCGATCAACCGGTTCCTGACCGACTCGGACGAAGAAGTAAAGCTGCTTTCCGATTTCTGCGCCCAGACCGGCTGCCGGTTTGCGCTGTCGGAAGTGTTTGCCAAGGGCGGCGAAGGCGGCGTGGAGCTGGCAAAGGCGGTCGTTGAAGCCTGCGAACAGCCCTCCCAGTTCCGGCTCCTCTATGATATTGATCTGCCGGTCAAGGAGAAGATCGCGGAAATTGCAACCGAAATTTATGGTGCGGATGGGGTCAACTACACCGCCGCGGCGGAAAAACGGCTCGCCGAGATCGAAGCGCTCGGCAAGGCGGGGCTGCCGGTCTGCATGGCTAAGACCCAGTATTCCCTCTCGGACGATCCTTCCCGGCTCGGACGCCCGGCCGGTTTTACGATCACCGTCAAGGATCTGCGGCTGAGTGCAGGCGCTGGGTTCATCGTTGCGCTCACCGGCGACATCATGACCATGCCCGGTCTGCCGAAAGCGCCCGCCGCCCACCAGATCGACGTGGATGCCGCCGGACAGATCTCCGGCCTGTTCTGAGGGGGCCGCTGTGATCCGGTTTACCAGCCATTCGGCGGAGGAAACAGAACAGTTTGCGGAGCGGTTTGCCAAAAGGCTCCGGCCTGGCGATGTGATCGCCTGCTTCGGCGGGATGGGGATGGGAAAAACGGTGTTTGCGCATGGGCTGGCGCGTGGATTGGGGCTGTCGGACGAGGTGTCCAGCCCCACCTTTGCGCTGGTGCAGGAATATACAGATGGGAATATTCCGCTCTATCATTTCGATATGTATCGTGTTTCGGATTTCGATTCCCTCTATTCGACCGGTTTCTTCGACTATCTGGAACAGGAAGGGGTCCTGCTGATCGAGTGGAGCGAGCAGATCGAATCCGCCCTGCCGCCGGGCGCAATCCGGCTGTCCTTTGCGCGGCTGGACGACAATACCCGCGAGCTGACGATTGAGGGGGAAGAGATTTGAGAATTCTGGCGATGGATACTTCGTCCCAGTCGGCAGGCTGCGCCCTGTTGGAGGGCAGCCGGCTGTTGGGGGAGTTTTTCACCAATGTGAAACTGACCCATTCACAGACCATCCTGCCGATGGTGCAGAACCTGCTCGACCAGACCCATACCGCGCTTTCGGAGGTCGACCTGTTTGCGGTCACGACCGGCCCCGGTTCGTTTACCGGGCTGCGGATCGGGCTTTCGGCGGTCAAGGGGATGGCGCATGCGCTGGGAAAACCATGTGTCGGTGTTTCTACCCTGGAGGCGCTCGCTTTCCAGTTTTGGGGACAGGAGATGCTGGTCGCCCCGGTACTGGATGCGCGCTGCGCCCAGGTTTATACGGCGCTCTTCCGCTGGGAGGGGGAAACCCTGGACCGGCTTGAGCCGGATCAGGCGATCCCGATTGCCCAGCTCGAACAACGTCTGAAAAATGAGAAAAAAGCCGTATTTCTGGTTGGAGATGGGGCGGAAATGTGTTATAATATGCTTAACGAACGGTTGCCTCTCCTGCGGCTCGCCCCGCCAACCCTGCGTTATACCCATGCGGGCGCGCTTGCGCTCGCGGCACAGCGTGCGGCCAGGCTGGGATACACCGTTTCCGCCGAACAGCTCGCCCCGGCCTACCTGCGTCTGCCGCAGGCGGAGCGGGAACTGCTCGCAAAACAACAATCAGTTTAGGGGTGGAATCTTATGATCGCACTGGCAGCGGATCATGGCGGCTTTGCGCTGAAAGAACAGGTCAAACAATGGCTGGAGGAACAGAAGATCCCTTATCACGATTTCGGTACGCTCGACGGCGCGTCCTGCGATTATCCGGACATGGCCGCAGCCGCTTGTGACGCGGTTGTATCCGGGGCCTGCGAGAAAGCGCTCCTCTTCTGCGGCACCGGTATCGGGATTTCGATGGCGGCGAACAAGATCAAGGGGATTCGGGCGGCCTGCTGCTCCGACTATTTCAGCGCGAAATACACCCGTATGCACAACGACGCGAACGCCCTCTGCCTTGGCGGACGGGTGGTAGGCGCCGGGCTGGCAATCGAGCTGGTCGACGTCTTTTTACATACCGCGTTTGAGGGCGGCCGCCACCAGCGCCGGATCGACAAAGTTGCCGCGCTTGAAAACCGTTGAACGCTCGAAACCATATGAAATCAAGCTGTAAGGGGTAATGATGATGTTGAAACCGTTTATTATGGATCATCCGCTGATCCAACACAAGGTCACCCTCCTGCGGGACAAGAACACCGGCTCGAAGGAATTCCGCGAGCTGATTAACGAGGTCGCCATGCTGATGTGCTATGAGGCGACCCGCGACATGCCGGTCAAACAGATCGAGATCGAGACCCCTATCTGCATCGCGAAAGCGAACGTGATTTCGGGACGCAAGGTCGCGTTTATCCCGATTCTGCGGGCAGGGCTGGGGATGGTTGACGGCCTGCTCAAGCTGGTTCCGGCGGCCAAGGTCGGGCATATCGGGATGTACCGCGACCACGAAACCCATCTGCCGGTGGAGTATTACTGCAAGCTGCCCGCGGACATCGAGGAGCGGGATGTCATCGTCCTCGACCCGATGCTCGCGACCGGCGGGTCCGCGGTTGATGCGATCGACCAGCTGAAAAAGCGAGGCTGCTCCAATATCAAGTTTATGTGCATCATCGCCGCGCCCGAGGGGATCGAAGCGCTGGCCGGGAAACATCCGGATGTGCAGATCTATTGCGGCGCGCTTGACGACCGCCTGAACGAGAACAAATATATTGTTCCGGGGCTGGGCGATGCGGGCGACCGCATCTTCGGAACCAAATAAAGGTTGGGCCTGACCTCCGGATGCCTGAATGCGTCTGTTCCAATGCTTCATCCGCCTTTGGCGCTCGCTGTGGCTCGCAGTGCGGCGGCAGTTAATTCGGGTGGGTTGCTGTTCAAAGGGTGGTAAAAGAAAAGCCACCTTTGCATGTTGCCGGAATTTGCCCGTTTTTCTGCCCCGGCAGATTTCGAAAAACAGAATATTTCCAGATGCAGAGTGAAACACTAGTTTCACTCTGCATTTTTTATATGCAAAGGCTGTTTGAAAAAGAGGTGTCCAGATGAAACAGATACGATTTCTCCTGACCGGCAGTGCCGCAGGCTTTTTAAACGGGCTTTTTGGTGCAGGCGGCGGCATGGTTGTCGTGCCGATGCTCCAGCGGGACGGACTTCCCCCGGAGCGTTCCCATGCAACCTCCATCGCGGTGATCCTGCCGCTTTCGATCGCAAGCAGCCTGCTCTACCTCTCGATGGGGAGCATCCGGCTTGCACAGGCGCTCCCCTATATCCCGCTGGGGCTTGTCGGGGCAGCGGTTGGCGGTTGGCTGCTCCCGAGGGTCAAAACCGTCTGGCTTCACCGCATCTTCGGCGCGCTGGTACTTTATTCCGCTGCGCGTCTGCTCCTGCAATGAGCTGGCTTTGGATTGCGGCCGTATCCCTCGCCAGCGGGCTGCTCGGCGCGCTCGGCATGGGTGCGGGTGCGGTGCTTCTGCTCTATCTGCGGGTATACGGCGGCTGCGACCAGCTCACCGCACAGGGGATCAACCTGCTGTTTTTCCTGCCGATTGCGCTGCTTTCGATCCTGCTGCACGCGCGAAACCATCTGATCGACTGGAAAGCTGCCGGACTCTGTGTACTGACCGGCCTGCCCGGCGTGCTGCTGGGGGTCTGGTGCGGCAGGCTGCTCGGGACCGGCCTGCTTTCCAAGGCGTTTGCCCTTCTGTTATTGGTCATCGGGCTGCGGGAGCTTTCGTTCGGATTCTCTAAAAAAAGGAAAGAGGAAAATTCCCACAGCAGGTATAACACCCCCCGGACAGGGTCAAACTCATCTTAGAAAGGAATCCCGCAGAAAGCGGCCTGACGGTAGCATCCGAAGCAGAATCCCAAAAAATCAAGCTTGTTTTTCAAACGCTTCGAGGATAATCCTTTTGCAGACGTTCAAAATAATACCGGAGGTGTAACCATACAATGAACGACTCTTATAATCCCAAAAGCAAATTCAGCAAATTCATGGCGGGCAAAGGTTTCTATGTCGCGCTGGCCATCTGCGTGATGGGCGCGGGTACGGCGGCGTGGGTGGCTGTCGACCGGACGATCGACCGGATCGACGACAACAACAACCGGATTATCGAACAGCAGTCCGCTTCCAGCCAGCCGGAGCCGACCTACGGTTTCCCCGATTTGGAGGAAGCCGGAAAAGCGCAGAGCGGCGTGAACAAACCGTCCGCCTCGTCTTCCTCCTCTACTGCGCGTTCGTCCTCGTCCGCGGCTTCTTCCGCACCAAAAAAGCAATCCGAGCCGGTCGCCGCACAGCCAACGCCGCAGCCTTCCTCTTTCATCTTGCCGATCTCCGGCGAAATTTTCGCGCCGTACAGCAATGGTGAGCTGGTGAAAAATATCACCCTCAAGGAGTGGCGCACCCATGACGGCATCGACATCAAGGCGGCAAAGGGGACCGAGGTAAAATCGGTCTGCGACGGGAAGGTGACCACAGTGCACGACGACCCTCTGATGGGGATGACCATTGAGGTGCTCCATGAAAACGACATCACCTCGGTCTATTGCGGACTGGCGAAAGAAGTTTCCGTCAAGGAAGGGGACGCGGTGAAGGTCGGGCAGGTCATCGGTACTGTTGGAGAGATTCCGGCAGAAATTGCCCTCGACCCGCATCTGCATTTCGCGATGCGCTCTACCAACCAGTGGGTCGACCCCCTGAAAACGATGGGAAAGGTCTCTGGATGACAGGGTTTCAAAAATCACAGAGCGATCTTATAACAAATAGTTGTAAGATCGCTCTATTATTCTATTTGGAATCTTTCGAAGCGCAACCGGCCATCCGGAATTCTTACAAGGCGGGAACAGACGGTTCCCTCGGCCCTGCGCATAACCACGCAGCAGACAGGCGCCTCTTTTGATTGGCGGGGTTGTTCTGCCGGCACCCTCTCCGCAGCCGCTAATATTGCACAGCCCAGCAGTGCAACCAACAGCTTCCGCATCCCATTGCCTCCCAACTATGATGAAAAGTACGATCTTATTATAATGCACAATAATTATAAATACAAGTACGATTTTAGTTTTAGTCACTGGAATATCCCTCTTTTTTTGCATTATGCTTAGATTGGGAGGAATCTTTTGTGCAGATAGATTACGCTGTTTTCGGCAGACGGATCGCCGCGATCCGGAAAAAACGCGGCCTTACACAGGAAAAGCTTGCGGAGCGTGCGGATGTCACCAACAATTTCATCTCGCATATTGAGACCTGCCGTTCGATCCCCAGCCTGGAA
Source organism: Anaerotruncus sp. 1XD42-93 (assembly GCF_009917605.1). Lineage (NCBI taxonomy): Bacteria > Bacillati > Bacillota > Clostridia > Eubacteriales > Oscillospiraceae > Anaerotruncus > Anaerotruncus sp. 1XD42-93. Next base: position 33,098 of record NZ_QZEG01000027.1, read on the forward strand.
ACGGTGGTCAAGCTGTGCAATGCGCTCGATGTGACGCCCGATGCGCTCCTGCTGGGCACCGAAACCAGGAGCCGCGCCTATCTGACCCAGGACATCCTGCGCAAACTGGAGGGATGTACCCCGCAGGAGCGGCGGTTGGTAGACGGTTTTATCGACCTGCTTGTCGCGGAACGGCGGCGCGGCGAACCGTAAAAAAGGACCCGGGCACACGTTGGTGTGCCCGGGTCTTGTCTTTTCCAAAGGCGGTTTCTTCTGTAGGCTGGAAAAGACCTGCCCAAACGACGATAGGGACGGATTCCAAGTTCGCAGGGTTTGAAAGGGAGGAAACGGGGAAAGATAGAACGGAGGGTTCCGTAAGGGGTCTTTTTCACCTGCCAAGAGGCTCTCTTTGTCTCAGGCAGGACACGGCGACCCAACAGTTCTCACGATGGAATTCAGGCACGCCCCAGTGTTCCGCCGAAACGGCGGGACAGGCCATCGGCGCTGAAACCGGCGGCAAAGCCCGGGGAACTATTTGCCCAAAGGGGGTTAGCGGGAGAAGCCGAGGTCGGTCGAGATCTGCTGCGCGGCAGCGAGCAGCTGCGGCACAAGCAGCCGCACCCGTTCATCAGTCATGCGTGCGAGCGGAGCGGAAACCGAAATGGCGGCTTTTCCACGTCCGGTATAGTCTCGGACTGCGGCGCCGATGCACCGGACCCCCAGCTCATTCTCTTCGTTGTCAAATGCGTATCCGCACTGCCGAATCTGGTCCAGCTCCCGGAATAACCGGCTCAGATCGGTGATCGTGTGTTCAGTATAGGCGTGGATGTCGCTGCGGTTCCAAATCTGCGTGACTTCATCATCCGGCATGGTGGCAAGGATGCTCTTTCCCACCGCGGTGCAGTAGAGTGGACGGCGCATCCCCAGCCGGGAAAACATCCGGATCGACCCGCTGCGGCTCTCGACCTTGTGGATATACACAATCTCGATCCCCTCCCGGATCACCAGATGCACCGCCTCCTGGGTGGCGTTGCGGAGCTGCTCAAGCGGCGCTTTGGCAAGCCCCAGCACGTCGATGCTGTCCACCACCCGGCCGGACAATTCGAACAGCTTGAGGGTCAGCCGGTAACGGCCGCTCGACTCGTCCTTTTTCACATAGCCGAGCTGCGACAGCGAAGCAAGCAAGCGGTGAACGGTGCTTTTGTGCAGGCCGGATGTGCAGGACAGCTCCATAAGCGGCATCCCATCCGGATTATGCGAAAGCAGTTCGATCAGTCTGAATGCACGCTCGAGTGATTGTACAGCAGGTTGATTTTCCATAAAAGGCAGTTCCTTTCAAGAGTTTCATAATACGAAATATGGTTTTATTCTACACATGAAAGGCAAAAAAAGCAAGCATTTTTGTGGAAAAATTTTTTACTGTTTTCATAAAATCTCTTGCAAACTGTGAAAAAAAGGCTATAATAGGAGTATAGACCGTAATACGGAACATGGTTTTGCATTATGAAACAAAGAAACGGAACCAAAATGAACAAGTATGAGGTGAAGCAGATGAATGCAGTTCTGGAACAGCTCTCCAAGATTGGCATTGTACCCGTAATCAAAATTGACGATGTGGACAAGGCGGTCCCGCTGGCCAAGGCATTGAAGCAAGGCGGACTTCCCTGCGCCGAAGTGACCTTCCGTACCGCACAGGGCGAAGAGGCGATCCGCCGGATTGCGAAAGAGGTCCCGGATGTGCTGGTCGGTGCGGGCACTGTCCTGACCACCGAGCAGGTTGACCGCGCGATCGACGCGGGCGCAAAATTCATTGTCAGCCCGGGCCTGAATCCCAAGGTCGTGGCCTATTGTGTCGAAAAGGGAATCCCGGTCACGCCCGGATGCGCCAATCCTTCCGATGTGGAACAGGCGATCCAGCTCGGGCTCGATGTGGTCAAATTCTTCCCTGCGGAGCAGGCGGGCGGCATCAACTATATCAAGGCGATTGCCGCCCCTTATGTCAATATGAAGTTTATGCCGACCGGCGGCGTCAATGCCTCCAACCTCAACAGCTATCTGGCGTTTGACAAGATCCTTTGCTGCGGCGGCTCCTGGATGGTCAAGGCGGACCTGATCGACGAAGGCCGGTTTGACGAGATTACCGCGCTCTGCCAGGAAGCGGTGCGCAATATGCTCGGCTTTGAGCTGGCGCATATCGGCATCAATGCGGAGAACGAGGAGGAAGCGCTCAAGGCTGCGAAGATGTTTGAAGCGCTGTTTGGGTTCGCGGTCAAGCCGGGCAACAGCTCGATCTTTGCGGATAAGTATGTCGAGGTTATGAAAACGCCGTACCTCGGCAAAAACGGCCATATCGCGATTGCGGCCAATTCGGTTGACCGCGCGGTTGCCTACCTGGAACGCCAGGGCTTCGCATTCAATCCCGATACCGCCAAGAAGGATGCCAAGGGCAAAACTGCGGCGATCTACCTCAAGGACGAGATCGCAGGATTTGCAATCCATCTGGTACAGAAGAAAAAATAAACCTTCCGGTTTTAAAATTTCAAAATCAAAAGGAGACAGAACGTTATGGGCAAAATTGTCACATTCGGAGAGATCATGCTTCGTCTTGCTCCCGAAGGCTACTATAGATTCGTACAGGCTTCGACCCTCGGCGCAACCTACGGCGGTGGGGAGGCGAACGTCGCGGTTTCGCTCTCCAACTATGGCATGGACGCGGCGTTTGTCACCAAGCTGCCCAAGCACGAGATTGGGCAGGCGGCTATCAATGAGCTGCGCCGCTATGGCGTGGATACCTCGATGATTACCCGCGGCGGCGACCGGGTAGGCATCTATTTCCTCGAGAAGGGCGCTTCCCAGCGTCCGTCTAAGGTCATCTATGACCGCGCAGGCTCTGCGATCGCGAAGGCGGAATCCGCTGATTTCGACTGGAATAAAATCTTTGAGGGGGTCGAGTGGTTCCACTTCACCGGCATCACCCCGGCGCTGGGCGACAACGTTGCGCAGATCTGTCTGGAAGCCTGCAAGGCTGCTAAATCGAAGGGGATTACCGTTTCCTGCGACCTTAACTACCGCAAGAACCTCTGGACCCGGGAGAAGGCCGGACAGGTGATGGCGGGCCTGATGGAGTATGTCGACGTCTGCATCGCCAACGAGGAGGACGCCTCGGATGTGTTTGGCATCAAGGCGGACAACACCGACGTCACTACCGGGAAGGTCAACCACGAGGGCTATAAGGATGTTGCCAGAAAGCTGGCCGACCGGTTCGGCTTCAAGAAGGTTGCGATCACCCTGCGCGGTTCGATCTCGGCCAATGACAACAACTGGGCTGCTATGCTCTATACTGACGGCGAATACTTCTTCTCCAAGAATTATCTGATTCACATTGTCGACCGCGTAGGCGGCGGCGACAGCTTTGGCGCGGGCCTGATCTATGCCTGCATGAACGGCTGCAGCGCACAGGATACGATTGAATTTGCGGTTGCAGCGAGCTGCCTCAAGCATACCATCGAGGGAGACCTCAACCAGGTCTCGGTGGACGAGGTCAAAAAGCTGGCTGGCGGCGATGGTTCCGGCCGTGTCCAGAGATAACCGGTTCCGTTTACCATGTTCCCACTTTAATCACTTTGAATCCGTCGGGCGGCCAAGCGCCCGGCGGATTTCAGTTTGTCCGGCCAAAACTTGTATCACAAACCAAAAGCCGGATGGGCAGGGTGCGGTTAACCGCGGGTCACGACATAGCGGTCATGGGGCATATCTATGCCGCGATACCGTTTGACCCAGGAGTCCGCTACCGCCATTCCATTGCGAATGGCGACCCTTTGCGAAGCGGTGTTGGTATCGCGGATGATTGAGCAGACCTCATCCGCGTGCAGCACCTCAAAGGCATATTCCTTGCACGCCTCGGCGGCCTCTGTGGCATAGCCTTGGTGCCAATAGGCCCGCTGGAATAGATAGCCGATCTCAAGCACCTCCTGGTTTTTCCATGGCTGCATCGTAAGCCCGCACTGCCCGATCAGTTCCCCTGTTTCCTTGAGGATGACCGCTGTCAACGCCAATTTGAAATTGTAAGAAAACGCCGAAGAAATTTTGTAGTTTTTCGGCGGGGGGTAAC
>NZ_QZEG01000028.1:0-36695 GCF_009917605.1 Anaerotruncus sp. 1XD42-93
TGCCGCTTCTTTCGCTGCTGCTGTCCAAATACGTTGTATTGCTATTTGGCTCCTTCTTTATTGACGACACCGTCTAGTAGCCGTACAGATACATACGTTTGGTCTGCTCGTCGAACTTCATAATGCCGCGATCGGTAACAACCATCTGCGGGCCGCGGTTTGCAGGCAGGCCGACCTTTGCACGCCCATCCGGACCGTCGATCCAGCCAGCGCTGGTGACATAGTCGATCTTATCCATGAAGCGGCGCTTCTCATGCTGCATCATGATGATCGTGTTGACGAAGGTGGCGATGCCGTTCGCGCCGCCCGAACCGGTGAACCGGGTGACCGGGTTGTGATAGTCGCCGATGCAGGTCGAGTTGACGTTGCCGTAAGCGTCGATCTGTGCGCCGCCGATGAACGCGACCATACGGGAGGTGTCATGCAGCCACTCGTTGGCCTGGAAGCCGACGTACCGGACATTCGGCCACTGCACCGCACAGTGCGCCATCAGGCGGATGTCGCCGACACTGCGGGGAACCTCGATCGGAGCGCAGTCCATAAGGCCGCTCTCGACGATCAGGGTGCAGTTGGGGGCGTAGATGCGTTTTGCCAGCGCAGCGCCGATCAGCGGCAGGCCGGTTCCGACGATCGCGATCTGTCCATCGCTGATCGATTTGGCGATCGAAATCGCCTGCATTTCTCTATTGGTATAGTTGGTGTAGTCAGCCATTGATTAACCCTCCTGTGCCATCTTGGTCATATCGGTGTGATATCCGAATCCGGGAACCGCCTTCAGATCCGCCAGACGCGCCCCGCCAACCTTGTTAAGATAACCATTATGATCCTTGACATCATAGACCCAGTCTTTCAGGAACTGGTCGAAATCTTCCTGTGTTTTGCTCGCCTTGTCATACATGACATAGAACGGGTTATCATAGTCATAGCAGCCATAGCACTGGGACGGATGTGCGCCATGCGGGAGGTGGACAACCGCGTCAACACAGAAGCCGGGGATCGTGTTGAGGGAAGGCTCGCGGCGGATATACTCGTCGGTGACCAGCTCTTCGCAGGTGACGATGCAATGCTTGGAAGCGATTGCGAGGTCAACGTCGTGGAACTCGTCGCCATCAATGCGGCAGGTGCCGTCGAACGAAGCCATCTGGACATGGAGGATCGCGACGTCGATCTTCGGGACCGGCAGCAGGACAATCTGGTTACCGGGATTGAACGGATCGTCCTGGATCAGGAATTTGTCGTTGGGCAGTTTGTCAATCTTCTGGCGCTCCTCTTTGCTGATGCCCCAGTGATCGACCAGGCCGGTGCCGAGCATCATGCGGATCGGGACGTACGGCAGGCCGAGCGCTGCACCGTGGAACATCAGAACCGCAGCGTCCTGCGAGTAGTCCTCAAACAGGATCTCGCCCTTTTCGATCGCGTGGCGGAACCGGCGGGAAACGTTGGTAACACCCGAGTTGGCGGTGTAGCAGTTGATGTAGGCTTTTACGCGGCCGGCGCCGATGAGCATATCAGCATCGCTTCCGGTCGGGCCGGAATCGAGAATAAAGTCCTTCTGACCCTGACGGATGATCTCCGAGACAGCGGCAATCGGCTTTCTGTTGGTGGTGAAGCCGCCGAATGCGATGTAGTCGCCGTCGTGGACGAACTTGGAAATCGCATCAGACAATTGATACACTTTTTTCACGATAAAACCTCCAAAAATATGTATTTTGCAGGGCGGACACCGCCCGGATGCGCCGGAGCGCAAAAGGATCAGGATATTTAGGAAAGTGTTCCTCTGTATTTCCAGTATAACACATTCTGAGCAGGATTACTTATAAAGATTTGTTAAAAAACTTGCATATGTTGTGTTAGATTTAAGAATCCGGAAAGAGAGAGGCAAAAGTTCTGTCTTTTTCGACTAAAAAATATTCACAGGCAATCCACAAAGCGACAGGTTTGCACAGTGTTTTTTGAAATTTGACTGTTTTTGCGGATAGTTTGCATATCTTGCTGTCTTATGCTATACTGTTTTTGCAGGGTGAAGCCTGCCGATTTTCAGCTACAGGCTTTGCAAAGGGGGAATGGCGTTGATACAGGCGAAATACCAGCTCCGGCTCAGCCGGGACGATAAATGGCACATGGACCGTCCACATTTCCACGAGGACGTGGAAATCCTGCTTTCGCTTTCGGATGGAGGGGACTTTTTCATTGAAAACGAGCTCTACCCGCTGCACTGCGGCACCCTGCTGCTGGTGGGAGAAGCGACGCTTCACAAGAGCATCGCAAACGATGCTTACAAGCGGTACGTGATGCATCTGCCGCCTTCGGCATTGCAGTCTTTTTCCACGTCGCAGACCGATTTCCTCGCAAGCATCCGTCAGGCGGGCCACTGCACCCGTCTTGATCAGGAGCAGACCCAGGAACTGGTGGAGCTTTTTGAACAGCTTGCCGCGCCCGAAAACAGCCGGTTTGGCAGCGATATTGAACGGGTGATCCTGCTGATGCGGTTTCTGCTTCAGGTGTTCACCTCATTCGAAACGATCGGGCGGGAAGAAGGGATGTTCAGCCCTGAATTTGCGCGGGTCGCCCCGATCCTCGAGTACATACAGCAGCACATCACCGAGCCGCTCACCCTGGACATGATCTCCTCGCGGTTTTTTATCAATAAATACCATCTTTGCCACATCTTCAAGTCCGCCACTGGGTTCAGCGTGATCGAATATATCATCCAGTGCCGGGTGCTCAAGGCACGTGAGCTGCTTCGTCAGGGAATGCGGGTGCAGGAGGTGGGCGAGGCGGTCGGATTTCGGAACAACGAACATTTTATCCGTACCTTTGGCACCCTGACGGGGACTTCCCCAAAACGGTACGCCAAGGAATATCTGGCGGGAGACAGGTGTTGACCGCTGTTTGATGCATACAGAGCGAAGAAGGGCAGGCGGTAGTCTGTCCTTCTTCATTTTTATAGCAGCTTGGAACGCAAAGAATTGCTTGTTTTAGCACGATTTTCGATCGTCCGCTCGAGATCGCGGCTGCAATATTCGTTAAACAGCACGTCGATTAGATAGAGCTGGGCAATCTTGGCGGAAAGAGAACCCTGTTGCAAGGGGCCTTCGTTCGCCCCGCAGATCAGGATCGGGCTGGCATAGGAGGCGCCTGGAGAATTGGGAAACCGGGTAATGAGGATCATGCGCGCGCCGTTCTGGCGCAGCAGCTCTCCAATCTCGGAAAGCTCACGGGTTGCCCCTGAAAACGAAAAATAGAGGACTGCGTCCTGCGGGCCAAGCAGGGAAGCGGTATAAGCCTGCATGTGCACATCGGAAATCCAATGGAATTTGTGGGTGACCGATGAGAACCGGCCCCACGCCTCCATCGCAGTAATAGAGGAGTTGCCCTGCCCGAAACAGTAGACGCACCTGGCCTGAAAGAGGCAGTCGACCGCTGCACGAATCTGCTCAGGCTCGATCAGGGTGCAGGTCTGCTGGAGTGCTTCGGTTCCGATATAGCAGAGTTTTCGGCATTTTTCCTCAATACTGTCCTCAGCGTGCACCTCCCCGCACATCCCGTACCGCTCAGACGCCGAACCCCCCTCCGGGGAAAGCACCGCAAGTGCGACCGCCATTTTAAAATCGTGGAATCCCTTGCAGCCAAGCGACCGGCAGAACCGGGTAACAGTCGCCTCGGCAACGCCACAATTGGCAGCCAGTTCGGAGATCGTCATACTCTGAATCTCCTGTTTGGCCTTGAGGATGTAATCAGCGACCTTGTTTTCCGATCGTGTAAAAAAATGATAGTTCTGGATGACTCTATCCAGGATGTTATCCATATCGTTTCCGCCTTTCGCAATGGTGCAAATTGTCACGATTACTTTTCAATTATATAGGCAAGGTGCAAAACTTACAAGATATTTTTATAAAAGTAAAAAAAATAAGCGAAATAGACAAACTTTGAATAGAATTTTCGTAGACAATTATAATTGAAAATGGTTTTCATCGGGTCTATAATGAGGTTAGTATTTTACCCAGTGCTTTATGTCAACGGCACATAAACCAGAAAGTTCCAAAAGAGGAAGGAGAACAACCCAATATGAAAAAGATGTGGAAACGCGCGCTCAGTACGCTGCTCGTTCTGGCAATGACGGGGATGACTGCCTGTGGGGGTTCGGGCAGCGCTCCGGCGGCAGACCCCGGAGCAGCATCGTCGGCGGCGCCCAGTGCGGCACAGCCTGCGGCTCCGGCTCCTTCGGCGGACGGCGCGAAGATCATCTATTCCAACGGCGGTCCGGAAGAGTTCTTTGAGACCCCGTGGCTCAACCCGGGTACTTATACCTATTCCAAAGCGCTTTATTCCCACCTGATCGTGGCGGATGAAAACCTCAGCCCGATCCCTGACCATCCCGACGCACTGGCAACCTATTCCTACAGTGACGACGGCAAGACCCTGACCTTCGAACTGCGCGATGACGCTTACTGGCACGACGGTGAGAAGATCACCCCGGAGGACATCAAATGGAGCATTGAGTACGTCTCGAAAACCGCAGTGGTCAACCCGGTGTTCCTCGCGACTTTCAAGGCGATTGCGGGAAGCACCGATGCGAATGGCGACATCAACGAGACGTTTGACGGTATTGTGATTGATGGGCAGAAGATCACGATTGCGTTTGACAGCATCGCGCCTGACGCTCTGCTGACCTTCACTCAGTTCGCTCCGGTTCCGAAGAAGTGTTTCGCGGATGTGGATCCGCTCCAGGTCCAGCAGGCTCCTTACTTCCAGAAACCGATCGGCTCCGGCCCGTTCATGGTAGAGGACGTGCAGATGAAGAACTATGCGATTCTGGCTCCGTTTGACAAGTACTACAACGGCGTTGCGGACTTCAAAATCCAGCTCCTGCCGAGCGCGGGCGACAGCGACCCGAACATCGTTACCCGCGCCAAATCCGGCCAGCTTGACTATGGCTACACCAAGATGATCTCGGACGTTCAGTCGCTGGAGGGCACTCCGGGCATCACCATCACTCCGGTTGACGTCCGGTATACCCGCCTGCTCTACCTCAACAAATTCTCCAAGACCGATGGTACTCCTTCGCCGCTGGCAGATGCGCGGGTACGTCAGGCGATCCGGTATGCGATCGACATGAAAACGATCTGTGAGACCCTGTTCCAGGGTTCGGCGGTTCCGGCAAACAGCCTGATCCCGGGCGAAGCGGACAAGGCATCCGGGCTGGAAAACTATGACTACAATCCGGAGAAAGCCAAGGAGCTGCTCGCCGAGGCAAACTGGGATCCGAATACCACCCTCAAAACAGTCTATTACTACACCGATCAGGCTACGGTCGATCTGATGACGGCAATCCAGGCGTTCCTGGGACAGGTCGGCATCAAGATGGAATTTGAGCTGGTACAGGGCGACCTTGCAACCCTGCTGTGGGCGGCTCCGGCGGACCAGGTCAACGGCCCGACAGCGGTCAACTGGGATATGTGCTATGCGGCAAACGCAGCGCTCTCCCTGCACGAGTATTATGACCGTTACCGCACCGGCTCCCCCACCAATTCCCATACCCCGGAGGACGCAAAGCTCAACGAGCTGATCGACGCGACCAACGCTTCCCCCAAGATGGAAGAGCAGATTGCGGCTTTCAAAGAGCTGTCTAAATATGAGAACGAGTCAATGTTCACAATGGCGCTTTATTATCAGCCGATCTTCCTGATCACCAGCGACCGGATCGGTGATATCAAGAAAGCGAATCCGCAGTTCAATTATGACTGGGATATCCAAAACTGGACTGTTGGATAATCTGGATCACGGCGCCTCAGCGACATAAACCCTGGTTCCGCTGCCCGTTGTGTGTTTCTCGGGCGCGAAACAGGCTTCGTTAGGAAGAGGCGGCGGATGCCGCCTCTTCCTTTTACCCTATTTTGATCCCAAGGAGGGTGGAAAATGCGAAATACGCTGCAATACGTCCTGAAAAAACTGTTGTTGATGATCCCGATGGTGCTCGTCATCACATTCCTGATCTACTGGGGGCTGGATCTTACGCCGGGCGACCCGATCTCGTATATGTTCTCGCCCGACCAGCTCGCAAACATCGACCCGCAGAAGCTTGCCGAGATGCGTGAGCTTTACGGGCTGAACGACCCGTTTTTCCTTCGTTATCTGAAGTGGCTCTGGCAGCTTTTGCAGGGCAATTTCGGATATTCGATCACCAACGGCGTAGCGATCAAAGACCTGCTTGCCCAGCTTTTCCCGGCAACGCTTGAACTTTCGCTCGCGGCGCTCTTCATCTCGACCATACTCGGAAGCGTTCTGGGCATCCTGAGCGCACTGAAAAAAGGCTCGCTCGGCGACAACCTGCTCACGGTTGCGGGTATGATCGGCGTTTCGATCCCGCAGTTCTTCTTTGGCATGGTCTGCATCGTGGTGTTTGCACTCAACCTCGGCTGGCTGCCGATCGGAGGACGCACCGCTCCCGGTATGACCGGGGCATTTGCCCATCTGAAATTCCTGATCCTGCCCGCGAGCGTGCTTGGTATCTCGCTGACAGCTGGCGTCATGCGTTATGCCCGTTCAAGTATGCTCGACACAATGAACAAGGACTACATCAAAACCGCCCGCGCCAAGGGGCTTCCCGAGTGGCGGGTCAATCTGGTGCATGGATTCCGTGTCTCGCTCACGCCAGTGGTGGTTCTGATCGGATTCCGTCTGCCGACGCTGATCGGCGGTTCGGTGGTTATCGAGACGATCTTCCAGTGGCCCGGCATCGGCAATGCGTTCAAAACGGCTGTTACCGGCCAGAACTATCCGTTGGTCATGATGATTGCGCTGTTCTCGGTGCTCGCGGTGCTGATGGCGAGTTTCCTGGTGGATATCCTGACGGCAATCCTCGACCCGCGTGTCAAATTGGAATAAGGAGGGCGCAAACATGACGGCTGAACTGACCAGGAAAAGAACCCGGCTCGACCGGAAGTTTGACAAACTGCGCGATGCGGAGGAAGCGGGCCTGCTCAAAAGAAGCAAAATGAACCGTTCGCTGCGCAAGATGCTCGGCAACCGGCTGGCGGTGATCGGCGTGGCGGTCTTTGCGATCATCTTCCTCGCCTGCCTGCTTGCGCCAGTCATCTCCTCCTACGATCCCCAGATGACCGACCTCACCCAGATGACGAAACCGCCCTCTATGCAGCATCTGTTCGGCACCGACAAGCTCGGACGGGATGTCTTTACCCGCACCCTTTACGGCGGGCGGCTCTCGATGTTGATCGGGCTTGGCTCGGCGATGGGCGCGGCGATTATCGGCGTGCTGCTCGGCTGTTATGCCGGCTACAAGGGTGGCCTGCTTGACCAGGTGATCCTGCGGCTTTCCGAGGTGTTTATGTCCTTCCCGCAGCTGATCCTCGTAATTATGCTCGGCTCGATCTTCGGGCGCGGGCTTTGGAACCTCGTGATTATCTTCATCATCACTGGCTGGGGCGCTGTCTACCGGCAGGCTCGCGCCAAGATGCTCTCGCTGCGTGAAGAGGAGTATGTACAGTCGATGAAGGCGTTTGGCTTGAACGATTTTGTCATCGCCTACAAGCATATGCTCCCGAATGCGATCGGACCGGTCGTGGTCAACCTGACCCTTTCGACCGCAATGTTTATCCTCGATGAGGCTGCGATGAGCTTCCTCGGTCTGGGCGTCCCGCCCGAGGTCGCGACATGGGGCAACATCCTGAACGCGGCGCAGGACCTTTATGTCATGCAGAATTACTGGTGGATGTGGTTGCCGGTTGGTATCGTGGTATCCCTGTTCGTCATCTCGATCAACTGTATCGGCGATGGCCTGCGCGATTCCACCGACCCGACCCAGCAGGGCTAAGGAGGCGACACGATGCAACAACAGGCGATTATTACGGTCAAGGATCTTAGAACCTATTTTTATTCGGATAAACGCTGCAACAAGGTGCTCAACGGGATTTCGTTTGAGCTTTATAAAGGACGCACCCTCTGTGTGGTCGGGGAATCCGGCTGCGGCAAGAGTGTAACCGCTTCCTCGATCATGCAGCTTCTGCCCAAGCTCTCGCGGATTGAGAGCGGCAGCATCACCTACCATGCCCCCGATGGGGATATCCGCATCGACCTGCTCGAGCGCAACGGCAAGGAGATGCGCTCCCTGCGCGGCGCGGACATCGCGATGATCTTCCAGGACCCGATGACTGCGCTCAACCCGGTCTATACGATCGGCTACCAGATCGGGGAGAATCTTAAATACCACACCACGCTCGATAAGGAAGCCCGGCGCGCCCGCACCCTTGAGCTGCTGACCCAGATGGGCATTTCCACTCCGGAAAAGCGGATCGACCAGTATCCGCACGAGTTTTCGGGCGGTATGCGTCAGCGTGCGATGATCGCGATGGCGATGAGCTGCAACCCGAAGGTGCTGATCGCCGACGAGCCGACCACTGCGCTCGATGTGACGATCCAGGCGCAGATTTTCGAGCTGATGGAAAAGCTCAAGACCGAGCATGACACCGCAGTCATGCTGATTACCCACGACATGGGCGTGGTGAGCGAGCTTGCAGATGATGTGGCGGTCATGTACATGGGCAATATCGTCGAGCGGGGATCGGTCAAAGAAGTGCTCAAGCATCCGGCACACCCGTACACCTCGGCGCTGCTGCGGTCGATCCCGGTGCTCCATAAGGGCAAAAACCAGAACCTCCAGCCGATCCGCGGCTCCACACCGGACCCGTACGACCGTCCGAAGGGGTGCCAGTTTGGCCCGCGGTGCGATTTCTTCTGTGAGAAGTGCAACGAGATGCCGCCCGAGTCGCCCGTCTGCGCGGGACATTCGGTCCGTTGCTGGAATGCCGATCAGGTCTATGGCAGCGTGGCGAAAGCCGGGTCCGAATCAGAAAGGTGAGGTGAAGAGGATGAGTGTAGCGAACAAGGAAATCCTGCTTGAACTGAGGGGCGTAAAAACCTTCTTCCCAATCCGCAGCGGTTTTTTCAACAAGATAACAGACCATGTTAAGGCGGTCAACGACATCGACCTCGACATCTACCGGGGAGAAACGCTCGGGCTGGTAGGGGAGTCGGGCTGCGGAAAAACCACCCTCGGAAAATCGATCATCCAGCTGGTCCACGCCACTGACGGCACCATGATGTATGATTTCGGTGAATCGGGCGGCGGCAAAAAAGACCTGCGCAAGCTTTCCAAAGAGGACGAGCAGATGCTTCATAAACGCGCGCAGATCGTCTTTCAGGACCCGTACTCCTCGCTAAACCCGTCGTTCACCATCTTCCAGTCGCTCGCGGACCCGCTCCGGCACTTCGGCGTCAAGGACAAGGAGGAGCAGCGGAAGATCATCGGTGATATCCTTGAGGCGGTCAACATGCGCCGCGAGTATATGGACCGCTATCCGCATGAGTTTTCGGGCGGCCAGCGGCAGCGCATCGGCATTGCGCGGGCGCTCTGCGTCAACCCGGAGATGGTCGTCTGCGACGAGGCGGTTTCAGCGCTCGACGTTTCGATCCAGGCGCAGGTGCTCAACCTGCTGATGAAGCTCAAAGAGGAACGCAACCTGACTTATATTTTTATCACCCACAACCTGAGCGTGGTCGAGTATATCAGCGACCGGATCGCGGTCATGTACCTTGGGAAGATTGTCGAGCTGGCGGATACCGAGCAAATCTTTGACAATACGATGCATCCCTATACCGAGGCGCTGCTTTCGGCAATCCCGATTGTTGACCCGGACCATAAGCACAGCCGGATCGTTCTCGAAGGCGACGTGCCCAACCCGGTGCGCCCGCCGGACGGATGCCTGTTCCATCCACGCTGCAAAAAGTGCATGGAAATCTGTAAGAAAGAGCGGCCGAAGCTGATTAAGCACACGGTCGAGGGCAAAGACCACTTCTGCGCCTGCCATCTGTATGACAATGGCGTGGCGCAAAAAGGGTGAGCTGCGCAGCAGAGAGGGAGACTGTGCGGATTTCGGTGGATCACGTCTGTGATGTGCTGGTTGCGGGCGCCGGGATCGCCGGAATTATGGCCGCGATCGAGGCGGCAGAGGCCGGTTGTTCGGTGGTCCTGATGAGCAAGGGGGAGACCTTTTCCGGTTCGAGCTTTTATCCTGGGACGTGGGGGCTTGGGCTGATCGGCCCGGCAGACCCATCCGACCGGAAGGATCTCGCAGCCACCATCCGTGAGGTCGGATGCGGCATGGCGGACCCCGCAATGGTGGAGACGTTCGTGGACGGTATTTCCCCGGCAATCGAACGGGTCCGCGTGATGGGGGTCAGGCTTCGCCGCGCGCAGAGCAGCGAAAAGGAGTTTATCCCCTGCTTTGACCATAAGCATCGGGACTGGAACGGCATCGAGTTTGCGAGCGCGCGGGAGGTATTCTCCCAGCGGATGGATGCGCTGGGGATTACCCGGCTGCCCCATTGTGAGCTGCTCGAGTTGGTTGTTCAGGACGGGTGCGTCTGCGGTGCAATCGCAGCGGAGGGGGATTCCCTCCGCTGCTTTGGCTGCAAGGCGTTTGTGCTGGCGACCGGTGGGTACGGTTCCCTGTTTGAGGAACGGCTTTGCACCGATGATGTCGAAGGGATTGGGCAGGCGCTTGCGCTCCATGCAGGATGCACGCTCATCAACCTTGAATTTATGCAGATGATGCCGGGTTACCTCTCCCCGGCGTACAAAACCATCTTTAATGAAAAGACCTTCCGGTTCACCCAGCTTTCGCATCCAGACGGCAGCCCGCTGCTTGATGCGGAAACCGAGAAACTGCTTGTCCAGCGCTCGACCCACGGGCCGTTTACCGCGCGCTTGGGCTCCAAACTGGTTGACCTCGCAATCTTCCGCGCCTGCCTTGCGGATAAATCGGGCGTGACAGTACGGTATCAGGAGACGCTTCGTCAGAATCCGCCTGAGTTTGTCAAAACCTACTTCGACTGGCTTGCAGAAACGAAGCATCTTACAATGGATGACCCAATTCAGATCGGGATTTTTGCGCACGCGGCGAATGGCGGGGTTCGGATTGCGCCGGATGGTTCTACCGGCGTCCCAGGGCTGTTCGCCTGCGGGGAAGCTACTGGTGGGATGCATGGAGCGGACCGGATTGGTGGGCTTTCGACCGCGAATGGACTGGTATTTGGCGGCAAGGCCGGGCGTGCGGCAGCGGTATTTTGCCGGCAGGCGGAGTGCCCTCCTGTAGATGTTCTGTTTGACCTGTGGCATACACCGGCCCCTGGACAACCGCTCGAATGCCTGCGGGCGGCGATGACCCGGGCGGCGATGATCGAACGGGAGGAAGCCGGCCTTGCGGCCGCGGAACAGGAGGTCACCGAGATGCAGAAAGGGCTGGCCAAAACGCCGGGCGGTGCGGTGCGGCAGGTTGCAGAGTCGCGCAGGCTGGCGCTGCGGTTCGAGACTGCGCTTGCGATTCTCAAAGCCGCGCGGCTGCGGCGGGAGAGCCGAGGCTCCCACTATCGAAGCGACTTCCCGCAGCAGGATCCGGAACAGGCATACCCAATCCTAGTCAAGAAAACAGACAGCGGAACCACCGCCCAATTTCAGGAGGGATGGCAGGGATGATTACCCCGCAGGAATTAGAACAGTTAAAAACCTATCAAGGTACAAACCCCATGCCGGAAGACTTTGATGCCTTCTGGGCAGCGCGCATGGAAGAGGCGGAGTCGGTCCCGCTCGACTGGGAACTAAACCCGGCGGCGGTCCCGTCCTACCCGACCTGCGATTTCCTGGACCTCTGGTTTACCGGAATGGGCGGCGCGCGCCTTTATGCAAAATATCTCAAGCCCCATTCGGAACAGCCGGTTCCGCTGGTGCTCCAGTTTCATGGGTACCCGGGGGCGGGCAGAAGCTGGCTCGAGCAGGCGTCGTTCGCGGGGATGGGCTGCGCCCTGATCGCGCTCGACTGCCCGGGCCAGGGCGGACTGGGGCAGGACATCGGCGGCTACACCGGCACGACGGTCACGGGGCATATTGTGGCGGGCCTGGATGGCGATCCCAAAGAGATGTACTATGTCCGCCTGCACCAGAATATCCGTATTCTGGCGCGGATCGTCCGGAAGCTGGAAGGGATTGATCTGACGCGGGTTTATGTCAACGGAGCGTCGCAGGGCGGCGGCATCGGGATTGCATGTGCCGCGCTCAATCCCGACCTGATCCGCAAAGCAGCGATTCTTTACCCGTTCCTGAGCGACTATCAGAAGGTCTGGGAGCTTGGAGCGGATCAGATCGCCTACGAAGGCATCCGCTATTATTTCCGCTGGTTTGACCCCACAGGCGAGCGGAAAACCGAAACTTTTACCAAGCTGGGATATATTGATTCCCATAATTTTGCACATCTGGTGCGATGCGAGGTTTTGTTTGGGACCGGACTTTCGGATACGATCTGCCCGCCTGCGACCCAATTTGCGGTTTACAACAACCTTACCTGCAAAAAGCAGCATCATTTTTATCCCGAGTTTGAGCATGAGGAGATTCAGGCATTCGATGATCTGATTCTCGATTTCTTCGGAGAGGGGGAGACGGTGTGAGCATTCCCGAGACAGTCAAGACACTCGAAAGCTACTCCGGAAGCTCGTTCTGCCCGGAGGATTTCACCGCGTTCTGGAAGGAGCAGAACCAGAATGCGGCCCAGCCCCGTCCAGTGGTTTGGAACCGGGTTCCCTTCCACAATCCGATGGCTGACTATTGGGAGCTGACCTTCCCTGCAACCGATGGGAAACTGTTGACCGCGCGTTTTCTGCGGCCGAAACAGGGGACGCCGGCACCGGTTGTACTGATGTTTCATGATAATGCACGCAGAACGCGCGGCTGGCACCATATGACCCGGTTTATCGCGCTGGGTTGTGCGGTGCTGGCGCTGGAAAACAGGGAAGGCTGCTACAGTCTGACCAAAGGATGGGAGGATGGGCCTGCCGGGCTGTCACTCACGCAGCTTTATACCGACGCACTCACTGCCGCCCATCTCGCGGGGACACTCCCGGGGGTAGACAGCACGCGGATGCTGGCATGGGGCGAAGGGCTTGGCGGCGGGCTGGCAATCGTGACCGCCGCAATGCTCCCGGATCGGGTCGTAAAGTGTGCCGCTCTGCATCCAATGCCCGCAGATTTTTATAAGGTGTGGGAATCCGGTGTGCGCGAGGGGCTTTGCGCCGGACTGCGGGAGCAGTTCCGCAATGACGATCCGGCCCACGACAAGGAGGAGGCGTTGTTCCGGGCGCTCGGCTACGTGGATCTTTGCGGTTTTGCCCCGCTTTTGCGTGGGGAATTGCTGCTCGGTACAGGGCTGATGGATACTGTTGCGCTGCCTGCGGCACAGTATGCGGTCTACAATCGGGCAGGCTGTCCAAAGCGGCATCTGGTTTATCCGAACTATCTGCACGAACGGATCAACTTTTTTGAAAATGAACTGGTTGGGTTCTTCCGTCTTGCGTTTGATTAAAAAGGTGTAGAGAGGGGCTTTTGCGGGAGAAAACAAGTCCTTTTTATCAGAGATAAAAAACAGGGTTCGACGCCTGTCTGAACCGAAAGGGGGGGAACGATTATGCTGAAGCTCGGATTTGCCGGGATTGGCATGATTGCAAAAAAATATATCGGACTGATCTGCCAGGGGCAGGTCCCCGGTGTAGAGGTCACCGCATTGTGCAGCCGCAGCCTGGAGAATATCCAGGAAGCAGTCCGCTCCTGTGGGCTGACCAATGCCGCAGTTTTTACCGATTACAGTGAACTGCTCCGTTCGGGTGCGGCAGACGCGGTGGTAGTCTGCACGCCGAATGGGCAGCATCCGCCGATGACGCAGGCCGCACTCGAGGCGGGTCTGCATGTGCTGACCGAAAAGCCGGCCGGCATCTGGATGGATGAAGTTGACCGGGCAGTCGCGGCGCTCGAACAGCGTCCGGAGCTGGTGGGCGGCGTGATGTATAACCGCCGGATGTCCCAAGCCTACCGCAAGGTCAAGTCGCTCATTCAGGAGGGTTTTCTCGGCGAGCTGGTGCGCGCAACCTGGCTGATTACCACCCTTTACCGCCCAAACGCTTACTATGCGTCGGGCGCGTGGCGCGGAAGCTGGCAGGGGGAGGGCGGCGGACTGCTGATGACGCAGGTATCCCACCAGCTCGATCTCCTTCAATGGCTCTGCGGGATGCCGGTTTCGGTTCTGGCACGTTGTGGGACGGTCAACCGTCCGATCGAGGTGGAAAACGAAGCGGAACTGCTCCTGACCTTCGCAAATGGGGCACATGGACAGTTTATCGCGTCCGGACATGAGCAGCCCGGCACCGACCGCCTTGAAATTTGCGGGACCAAAGGCAGAATCGTGGTCACCGACGGCAGGGAAGTCGAGATCTGCCGTCTCGCACAGGAAGAGCGGGCGTTTACCATTTCCTGTACCCAGCCGTTTGGGGAAATTCCCAGCACTGTTGAGCGGCTTTCATTCGATGACGGGACGAACGAAATTCAGCAGGCAGCTGCGCTCGCTAACTTTGCGGAGGCGGTCGCAGGGCGGTCCCCCATTATGTGCAGCCTACAGGAAGGGGTGCGGTCTCTCCAGATGATCCAAGCGGCCTATCTTTCTCACTGGAACCGGTCGGAGATGGCGATACCAGCCGATCCCAAAGCGTTTCCGGCTGCACTGGAGGAACGCGGGTTTGGCCGTTCCCGATCAATCTGAAGTTTGGAAAATCCCAAAACAGACGAGAACCCAGCAGGCAGCCCATATTGACGAACTTCTCGAAAAATGCAGAAAGCCGGCATCACCCGATGCTGCGCAGGCGATTGTCATAGCTGTTTCCCTGAGCCACCGCCAAAGGCGGTGGCTTTCCTTTTTTTCTTGACACTTTAGAAAAAAAGGGAGAAGGAACGGCGGAAGTTTGGCAAAATAATTGGGCGGTGTCCAAAATATTGATTGAAAGATGAGCGGTTTTGCGCTATAATATGCCCAGAAGAATCTATACAGAAGCAAAATGCATTTGCAGCCGTGTTTCAAGGTCAACTGGGAAATGAAGCAAACACGCGTCAATGGAAAACATAAAAAACGAGGATGGTGTATAGGTGGCTACAAAATTTATCGTCCCTCTGCAAAAACTCATCAAGATTTTTAATCTTGAGGTGCTGTACCTTCCGAAGGAAGCTGGAGATATCTCGATTTCTTCCCCCGAAATCGACCGTCCTGGCCTGCCGTTGAGCGGCTTTTTCGATTATTTTGACAACCAGCGGATACAGATTATGGGGAAAAGCGAGCTGGCATTTCTCGAGCAGTTTGATGAAGCGGAGCGTGCCCGGCGGATCGACAACTATTTTGCCAACAAGCCGCCCGCAGTGGTAATCACCCGCAATCTGGACTTCCCACCCCGCATCCGGGATGCTGCGGAGAAAAATGAGGTCGCGCTGCTGCGCACCTCGGAGGGTACTTCATCCTTCCTCGCAGCCCTGATCGCGGAACTGAACGTCGAGCTTGCGCCGCGGGTTACCCGGCATGGGGTGCTGGTCGAAGTATACGGCGAAGGAATCCTGCTGATGGGGGAGAGCGGGGTCGGAAAGAGCGAAGCCGCGATCGAGCTGGTCAAGCGCGGGCACCGGTTGATCGCTGATGATGCGGTCGAGCTGCGGCGGGTCTCCAACAAATCCATCGTCGGTTCCTCGCCTGAAAATATCCGCCACTTTATGGAGCTGCGCGGGGTCGGGATTATCAATGCGCGCCGTCTGTTCGGCATCGGCGCAGTCAAGATGACCGAAAAGATCAATATGCTGGTCCAGCTCGAACCGTGGGATGCGAGCAAGGTCTACGACCGCATGGGCATGAACGACGAATACACTGATGTGCTCGGCATTCAAATCCCATCGCTCACCATCCCGGTGAAGCCGGGGCGGAATATCGCAATCATCATTGAGGTAGCTGCGATGAACAACCGTCAGAAACGGATGGGCTACAATGCCGCGCAGGAGCTGCTCGAAAAGCTCGGCATGGTGGAACCGGACGGTGGCTCCGACTGGAGCTCGTTCTGATAGAGAAAGGAGGCGGCCGCTGTGGAGGTTGTTGCGGAAACTCATTGCCATACCTGCGCGTGTGACCATGCATTCAGTACCCTGTACGAAAATGTACGTTATGCCGCCGCAATCGGGATGCCATTCCTCTGCATCACCGAGCATGCCCCGGCGATGACCGACGGGCCGCATGAATGGTTTTTCCGGAATCTGCCCAAGGTGGTTCCCGAGCGGCTGGATGGGGTGGTGGTACTCAGAGGTGCAGAGGCGAATATTATGGATTATGATGGAGGGCTGGACCTCTCTGCCCGCTCATTGGAACAGCTGGACTGGGTAATCGCATCCTACCACACGGTCTGTATCCAGCCGTCCACTGTGGAGGACCACACGCGCGGTTGGCTGGCCATAGCGGAAAACCCGCTGGTGGATGTGATCGGGCACTGTGGGGACGCGCGCTATCCGTTCGACATGGATACAGTGATGCGGGCATTTGCCCGGAACGGCAAGATTGTCGAGATCAACGCGCACTCGTTTTCCGCCCGGCCTGGTTCCCGGGAGCGCTGCCGGGAGGTCGCACTGGCCTGCAAGCGTCAGGGTGTGCGGATTGTTTGCAGTTCGGATGCGCATTTTTTTACCGAGATCGGGCAGGTCGGCCCGGCGCTCGAGATGCTTCGGGAGATTGCTTTTCCCGAAGAGCTGGTCTTGAACACTGATTACGACCGGTTCCTCGCGGTTGCGCGGGAAAAATCCGGCAGAAGGCTCATAGAAACAGAATCGGAAAGATGAGGTGCAAAGGATGAAATACTACGTTGGAATTGATCTCGGAGGGACCAATATTGCCACCGGCGTTGTGGATGAAAACTACCAGATCATTGGGCGCGGCCACGCCAAAACCAAGGTATTCCACCCGGCGGAGGAGATAGCGGACGATATGATCGCAACCGCACATCAGGCGATTGCGGATGCGGGGATCACCCTCGAGCAGGTCGAATGGGTAGGGGTGGGGTCGCCCGGCACCGCCAATCCGGAAACGGGGATGATCGGGCTGGCCAATAACTTAGGCTTTCACGATGTGCCGCTCAAAAAAATCCTCTCCGAGCGGATCGACAAGCCGATTCATATCGAGAATGACGCGAATGCAGCTGCCTATGGCGAACTGATGGCAGGCGCAGCCAAGGGCCTGCGCTCGATGGTGATGGTCACGCTTGGGACCGGCGTGGGCGGCGGCATTGTGATCGATGGCAGGATCTTTTCCGGCTTCAACTACAAAGGTGGCGAACTGGGGCATGTCGGCTTGGTCAAGGATGGGGTGCCCTGTACCTGCGGGCGGCGTGGATGTATCGAATCCTACTGCTCCGCGACCGCGCTTATCCGAATCACCCGGGAGGCGATGCAGCTCGACCTGACATCCAAAATGTGGGAGATCACCGGCGGAAGCCTTGATCCGGTCAACGGGCGCACAGCGTTTGACGCGATGCGGATGGGGGATAAAGCGGGCGCCGCAGTGGTCGATCAGTACATCGACAACATCGCCAACGCGATCTCGGGCATCATCAGCCTGATCCAGCCGGAAGCTCTGGTGATCGGCGGCGGCATCTGCAAGGAAGGAGAGCCGTTCTTCGCACCGATCCGGGAGCGCACCTATCCGCAGACGTTCAACCATGACCCGAACAACTGTGCGGCGATCCTACAGGCCAAACTGGGCAACGACGCGGGGATCATCGGCGCGGCGCTTTTAGGCAAACAATTTCAGCATATTTAATGGGGGACTGCATGGGTAATCTTTCTGCGCTTCGAGCGTTTTGCGATGCGATTGGCTGTCCGGCGTTTGAGAACGAGCCGATGGCGGCGCATACAACTTTAAAAATCGGCGGGCCAGCCGGGCTCTTCCTGCGTCCTGCGGACAGTGCGGTCGCAGGGCAGGTGATCTCCAGAGCGGCGGAACTGGGCGTCCCGCTGGCCTATATCGGAAAAGGCTCCAATTTGTTGGTCTCGGATGCGGGAATACGCGGTGCGGTGCTCTCACTTGATGAACGTCAGGCACACCCGCACATCTCCCCGGATGATCCGGAAGTGGTGGTCTGCCCTGCCGGGGCCAGCCTGACCGCGCTTTGTGTTTTTGCCTGGCGCAGCGGCCTTTCGGGGCTTGAGTTCGCCTACGGAATCCCCGGAAGCGTGGGCGGGGCAGTTTGCATGAACGCGGGCGCTTACGGCGGGGAGATGGCGGACGTTCTGCAAAAGGTGGTCTATCTGGATGCGCTGGGCGCCCCGCATGAACGGGAGGACCTCGCGCTCGGCTACCGGCGGAGCTGGTTCACGGGCCATCCCGAACTGCTGGTGGCCGAAGGGGTGTTCCGCCTGAAAAAAGGGGACCCGGAGGAGATTCATGCCCGGATGGAGGACTATATGGACCGCCGCAGGGCAAAACAGCCGCTCGAATACCCGAGTGCAGGCAGTACCTTCAAGCGTCCGGAGGGGGCATATGCCTCCGCGCTGATTGACCAGTGTGGTCTGAAGGGGCGGCGGGTTGGCGGAGCGATGGTCAGCGAGAAACATGCCGGCTTCCTAATTAACTATGAGAACGCGACCTGTGCGGATATGTCTGCACTGATCGAACTGGTGCAGTGCGAGGTGAGGGAAAAGACCGGCTTTTCTCTGGAATGTGAAGTAAAACAGATGGGATTCTAGGGCTTGTTTTGTGAGTTCGCGGTGCCGGGCCGGCAGTGCCCCGGCATCCGGAGCAGGAAGGCTGGAGGGGGATGCCTTATGGAATTTGTCATTATTACCGGTATGTCGGGCGCGGGGAAATCCCAGGCAGTGGCGGCGCTGGAGGACATCGGCTACTATTGCGTGGATAACCTGCCGCCGAGGCTGCTCAGGTCGTTTGCCGGGCTGTGCATGCAGGCGGAAAATCAGACGGACAAGGTTGCTATCGTGATGGATGTCCGCAGCCGGGAGGTATTTGGAGATATTTTCGAAGGGGTTTCCCAGCTCCTGGACGACAGGCGTTCGGCGCGGATTTTATTCCTGGACTGCGAGGATTCAGTCCTGATCCGGCGATATAAGGAGACCCGCCGCAGCCATCCTCTAATGGGCAGAGACCGTATTTCGATCGAACAGGCGCTGTCGGCGGAGCGCCCTTTGCTCGAACGAATCCGCGAGAGCGCCGATTATGTGATCGACACCACTTATCTTTCTGCAAAACAGCTCAGGGAAAGGGTGGTGGGCATCTTCCTCGACGACAAAAATCAGGCGATGCTGGTCAACTGTATGTCATTCGGGTTTAAATACGGGCTGCCCCGGGAAGCGGACCTGGTCTTTGATGTGCGCTGCCTGCCCAACCCGTTTTATCTCCCTGAGCTGAAGTACCATACCGGTCTGGAGGCGCCAGTGCGGGAGTATGTCCTGAAATGGGAGCAGACACAAAACCTGATCCCCAAGCTATTCGACCTCGTGGACTATCTGCTGCCGCTCTACCGGGATGAGGGAAAAACGCAGCTCACAGTTGCGGTGGGATGCACCGGCGGGAAACACCGTTCGGTGGTATTCGCGCAGCTTCTGGGGGAACATTTGCAGGAGGAAAAGGTATGGTATCAGATCAGTCACCGTGACATTGAAAAAGATACCAGAAAAGACAAGGAGCAGGGAGATGTCGTTTGCGCACCGGATCAAAAGTGAGATATGCAGCAACAGGCCGTTTCGCCAGCGCCGCCAGAGGGCGATGGCCTGCGGCCTTCTGTCGTTCGGAGGGCGGTTCGATCGGGATGCTATCTCGATCCATACCGAGCATCGGAAGGTTGCGCGGCTCTACGCGGACAGCATCACCGACCTGGTTGGGATAAGCGGGAGCATCACTGTACAGGAGATCAGGCGCGGGGATCGCAGGAGCATTTTTGCAGTAAAGGTTGACAGTTCTGCCGATCGGGCCGCGGTGCTTTTGGCATTTGGGCGGGATGCCGACTTGGAGGTCTGGCCGGTTCCGGATTCTCCTGACGAGATACCGGCATTTTTGAGCGGGGCGTTTCTCGCCTGCGGGGGGATTTCTGACCCGGAAAAGAGCTATCATCTGGAGTTTGCGACCCAAAGGAAGGAGCTTTGCGCCCTGCTTGAACAGCTTCTTGCCGGACAGATCGCCGCACCGAAAGCGACAGTGCGGCGCAATGACTATCTGCTCTATTATAAAGAGAGCGAACAGATCGAGGACCTTTTAACCCTGATTGGCGCGCCCAGGTCTGCGCTTGAACTGATGGAAGTCAAGATCGTGAAAGACCTGCGCAACAAGGTCAACCGGGCCACCAACTGTGAGACCGCCAATATCACGAGGACAGTCAATACAGCGGTGGAGCAGATCGAGGACATCCGGCTGATCGAGCAGAGCGGTGGGATCGGGACGCTTCCCGAGGAACTTCAGGAGCTGGCGCGGCTGCGGCTTTCGGGTGCGGACCTCTCGCTGCGGCAGCTTGGGGAGCAGCTTTCACCGCCGATCTCCCGTTCGGGGGTCAATCACCGGCTCAAGCGGATTTCCGAATTTGCCGAAAATCTGCGTGCGAAAGGGCCGCAGACAGAATGAACACAGGTTCAGGTTTGGAAATGAGGAGGAATGCAGCTATGATCGTAACAACAACCAACAATATTGAAGGGAAACAGGTCGTTGAATACAAAGGCATCGTATTCGGCGAAGTGATAGCAGGTGTGG
The DNA here is from genome assembly GCF_009917605.1 of Anaerotruncus sp. 1XD42-93. Taxonomy (NCBI): domain Bacteria; kingdom Bacillati; phylum Bacillota; class Clostridia; order Eubacteriales; family Oscillospiraceae; genus Anaerotruncus; species Anaerotruncus sp. 1XD42-93. The sequence goes on from NZ_QZEG01000028.1 coordinate 20,667, forward strand.
ATTTCGTCAAGGATTTCGTTGCAGGGCTTTCCAATTTTTTTGGAGGGCGTTCGAACGCCTACGAAGAAGAACTGATGCGTGCGCGGGAAGCGGCCATACAGGAGCTGCAACAGCGTGCGGCTGTTTTGGGTGCGGATGCGGTGATTGGAATTGACGTGGATTATGAGGTGCTTGGGTCCAACAACGGAATGCTGATGGTGAATGTATCCGGTACAGCGGTCACTCTCAGAGACATCTGAAAAATCCATTTTGTGCCTCTTGCAGGAAGCCCGGCCCCCAGCGCGGCGGTGATGCGGAATATTGGGTAAAACTTGAACTGTGAAACAGCTTGTAAGCGATCTGGAATTAGTCCGTTTTTGACAACATGACGGATCAAACAAAGGAGGGGATCGGATGACTGTGGGAATCTTCTGCGCGGTTGCGCTGCTGTTGGCAGGGAATCTGCCGTTTTACCGCCGGGTCTCCCGGTTTTACCCGATTGTCGCGTCCGTTTCGATTTTACTTGGATTTGCGGGGGTTCTCTTTGTGCGGGCCTGCCTTGCGCAGGAGCTGCGCGATATGCAGGGAATCTATATCGAGATTATGGGCCTGCAAACCGCTGAGTCGTTTTTTAAGACATTCGCGCGATTTGAAATCGGTACAGCAGTCTATGTGGTGCTGGTCTCGGTCTTTTCCGGATGGGTGCTGATCCAGTCGGGACATGCCCAGAGGCCCCGCCGTGTGGTCGAGGCTGTTACAGTGGCATCAATGGCGCTGATGCCGGTTGCGGGAGTGGTTTACAGCCTGTTTCATCTGAGCAAGGCGTTCCATTTTTCCCGTTATCTGCTCTGCGCCGCTGCCTGTCGGATGCTTTTTCTGTTGCTTCCAATCGTTTTCTGCTGGGCGGCACAGGCGCAGATTCGCCGGATTCGGCTGCTGCGGTGGTAGCATAGAGCCGGTATACTTAGAACCCGTATTCACAACCATTCGACGCCGTCTGAGCGGGTCTTTTGCTGGCCTGCTTGCGTTGAAAGACCTTGCAATACACAAAGTATTGCCTGCGTTTTTTCGCCTTGCAGGCCAGCAAAATCCATCGCCCATCCGGCATCCCCTGATTATGAATACAGGTTCTTAAAAAGACCAGAAACAGTCTTTTGTGCCTGCGGCCAAAGGACTGTGAGGGGAGCCTGCTTTGCATCACAGCTTTTCGAGCAGGCGCCCACCACGCGAAAACAGAATGATTTCATGAAAGAGAGGGTGTTATCATATGGGTGATTTTGCGCATCTTCATGTGCATACTGAATACAGCCTGCTGGACGGGGCCTGCCGGATCGAGCGGCTGATCGAACGCGCAAAATCGCTCGGACAGAGTGCTGTGGCGATCACTGACCATGGGGTTATGTTTGGGGTGGTCGATTTCTACAAATGCGCGAAGAAAAACGGGATCAAACCGATTATCGGATGCGAGGTATATGTCGCGCCGCGCACCCGATTTGACAGGCAGCATAAGGTGGATAATGCCCCCTATCACCTGGTCCTGCTCTGCAAAAACAATACCGGCTACCAGAACCTGATTAAGATGGTGTCGTCTGGGTTTGTCGAGGGGTTCTATTCCAAACCCCGGATCGACCGCGAACTGCTCGAGCAGTACCACGAAGGGCTGATCTGCCTGTCGGCGTGTCTGGCAGGGGAGGTTCCGCGTGCGCTCGCTTCAGGTGACTACGAGCGCGCAAAGGAAACTGCAATTTACTTCCGGGACCTGTTTGGCCCGGAGAATTACTACCTGGAGCTTCAGGATCATGGCATCCCGCTCCAGCGGCAGATTTTGCCCGGTCTGCTTCAGCTTTCGAAAGAGATTGGGGTTGGGCTGGTTGCTACCAATGACGCGCATTATATCGAAAAAGAGGATGCAAAGATGCAGAACGTGCTCATCTGCATCCAGACCAATACGACCGTAGACGAACCGGGGAGCCTTGAGTTTGAAACTGAGGAATTTTACATCAAAAGCCGCGAGGAGATGGCGTACCTGTTCGGCAATTATCCCGGTGCGCTCGACAACACCCTGAAAATTGCGGAGATGTGTAACGTTGCGTTTGAGTTTGGGCACACCAGGCTGCCGCTCTTCGTTGCGCCGGCTGGGGAGGACAATGCTGCCTATTTTACCCGTCTCTGTTACGAGGGGCTGCACCGGCATTATGGGGAAACGCCCGCTCCGGAGGTCACCGAGCGGCTGGAATACGAGCTTGACATCGTCCGGAAGATGGGATATGTTGACTACTATCTGATCGTATTCGATTTTATCCACTATGCCAGGAGTATCGGGATACCGGTGGGGCCGGGGCGCGGATCGGGTGCGGGAAGCCTTGCCGCCTATTGCATCGGGATCACCAATATTGATCCAATCCGCTACAATCTGTTGTTTGAGCGGTTTCTCAACCCGGAACGGATCAGTATGCCTGACTTTGATATTGACTTCTGCTATGAACGGCGGCAGGAAGTCATAGACTATGTGGTGCGAAAGTATGGTTCCGATCATGTGGCGCAGATTATCACGTTTGGAACCATGGCGGCACGCGGTGGGATTCGGGATGTTGGACGGGCGCTCGGGATGCCCTACCAGCAGATCGATGGGATCGCCAAGCTGGTTCCGTTTGAGCTGAAAATGACTCTGGATAAAGCACTTTCGGTCTCCAAAGAGCTGAAGTTCCAGTATGACAACGATCCAAAGGTCCGGCAGCTTTTGGATATGGCACGCAAGATCGAGGGGATGCCCCGCCATGCCTCTACCCATGCAGCCGGGGTGGTCATCACCCGCGACCCGGTAGACAGTTACGTTCCGCTCTATAAGAGCGAAGAGACGATGCCGGTCACCCAGTTTACCATGACCACCCTCGAAGAGCTTGGGCTGCTCAAGATGGATTTCCTTGGACTGCGCACCCTGACAGTCATCAGCTACGCACAGCAGGAGGTCCGGAGGGAAAATCCCTCTTTTGACATTGATAATATCCCGCTCGATGATCCGGAAACATTTGCGATGCTTACCAAGGGACAGTGCGTCGGGGTGTTCCAGTTCGAATCGGCGGGGATGCGCGCGGTGATCGCCCAGCTCCGCCCAACCTCACTGGAAGACCTGATTGCGGTCATCTCTCTCTACCGTCCCGGGCCGATGGATTCAATCCCAATTTACATCCGCAACCGCCATAACCCAAGCCTAGTCACCTACAAGCACCCGCTGCTGAAACCGATCCTTGAGGTCACCTATGGATGCATCGTCTATCAGGAACAGGTCATGCAGATCTGCCGTACACTTGGCGGTTACTCCTACGGGCGTGCCGACCTCGTCCGCCGCGCCATGTCTAAAAAGAAGCACGATGTGATGGAGAAGGAACGGGAGGTATTTGTCAGCGGCGCGGAACAGAATGGGGTGCCGCGCACAGTCGGCAATCAGATTTTCGATGAGATGGCATCATTCGCCTCCTACGCATTTAACAAATCTCACGCAGCAGCCTATGCGTTTGTTGCCAACCAGACCGCCTATCTCAAGGCGCATTATCCGAAAGAATTCATGGCGGCGCTGCTGACCAGCGTGCTTGAAAATACCGACAAGGTGATCGAGTATATCAACGAATGTTCCCGCATTGGGATCAAGGTGCTTCCCCCCGATGTGAACATCTCGGGCGAAGGGTTCACAGTGGCGGGGGATTCTATTCGGTTTGGCCTGCTTGCGGTTAAAAATATCGGCCGAGGGATGATCCGTGAGCTGATTACAGAACGGCAGAACGGTAAGTTTACCGATTTCACCGATTTTTGTGAGCGGATGTATGGCAAGGATATGAACAAGCGCGCACTCGAGAGCCTGATTAAATCAGGCGCGCTCGACTGCGTATGCGGAAACCGGCGTCAGATGCTTGAGGGATACGAACCGCTGATCGACGATATTGACACCTCCAACAAAAACAATATTGCAGGGCAGATCACCCTGTTTGACGACCCAGCCCTTTCGTCGCAGAATACTTATGCGCTGCCGGAGGTGGAGGAATATGACCCCACCCGCCTGCTGGCGATGGAGAAGGAAACCACCGGGCTTTATATCAGCGGGCATCCGATGGCTCGGTTTCAGGAGATGGTCAGCAGATACCAGTGCACCTTGATTGCGGATGTGACCGCAGCGGAGGAGCGCGGAAGCGGCATCCACGACGGGAACAGCATCTATGTGGCGGCGATCGTGAACGGCAAACGGCTGAAATCCACCAGAAGCGGGGAGATGATGGCGTTTGTCCAACTCGAGGACACGAGCGGAAGCGTTGAGTTGTTGGTATTCCCAAAAGTGTTGAACAGTTATTCGTCCCATCTCAGGGAGGGGGCGGTGGTGGTTCTGCGGGCAAAGGTATCGATGCGGGAAGAAGAGGAGGCAAAACTGGTCGCTGACGTTGTCTGGTCGCCGGCGGAGTTCGAGTTGGCGATGAAGGAAGGGACCCTGAATGCCCGCCAGCCCGTTGCTTCCCCAAAAGTTCCGGCTCCCAGCAAAAACGCTGCGGTTTACCTCCGGATGCAGTGCGGCAGAGGGCCGGTTTACGACAAGGTGAAAAATCTTCTGTCGATCTTTGCGCCCGACAAGGAGGATGGGATCAAAGTTGTGTTTTATTTTGAAGAGAGCGGCACCTATAACATCGCCTCAAAGGGGCTTTGGGTGCATTACCACGCGGTGCTTGAGCGGGAACTGAAAAAACTGCTTGGCGAGAACAACGTGGTGTATAAACCATGACCGGGAAAAGGAGTTGAAGGCACATGCAGCATGGAGATAAGGGAAATGTTAACAGGATGGTCAGAAAAATCAGTCTGGGCTTGAACCTTCTGACCATCGCCGTTGGAATGTGGGCAGTATCCGAATGCTATGATTTCGGGGATTTCGAATTCGATTTTGACTGGCCGGAATCGTTTGTTGCGCTTCTGCTCTTTGCTCTGGTGCTGTTCGCCCGGGTCTGGGTATTCAACCGGGATCGGACCCGGGCGATTGCGGCAGGCTTTGCGGGCAGTTTTCTGAAAAACGGATCCCGACATCCGGATTTGCAGCCGCAGGGAATGGTGCAGGATCGGGCAAACGGCATCCGGGAAGGTTGGCCGCAGATGCTGGAGGGCTTATGCAGTTTCAGTGCATCCAGAAACTTTGAAATCAATTCTTCCAATGATGTCTTTTCTGAACTGGTAGGATATACCAAAGAAGAGCTGACGGTGAAGAAACAGACGGATTTTGCACAGCTTATCGTTCCAGAGGAGCGGGAACGGTTCAGGGAAGATGTTTTGCACATCTCTCTGGAGGGAGGAAACCGGAATACCTCCTATCATATCAACTGCAAAGACGGGCGGATAATCCTCGTTTCGGCCTATATGAAAGCGGTCAGGGATTCCAGAGGCAAGATGTGGATACAGGCAATTTTTATCCGGATCAATGAGCAGACGGACGCCTATGAGGAACTTCAGAAAAATGCCAACAGGAGCGAAATTCTGCTTTCGCAGCTGACGGACATTATCTTTGAGATCAATGTGGAAGAGGATGCGGTGACCTATTCCATGAACTGGGAGGATAAGATTGCAGCCGATATCCCGCGGAGCCGCGCTTTGGAACGGATTAAAGAAGGCGGAATCTTTCATCCGGATGATGCAGAGCTGATCGAACAGATGCTCCTGGATTGCAGGCAGGATGCGCTTTTAAGAGAACAGAAGGTGCGGCTGTATGGAAAGGATGAGCGGTATATCTGGTGTATAATGAAGCTCTGCGGAGTGAAGGACCAGTCCGGGAAGGTGGTGCAGCTGATCGGCACCATAAAGGACTGTGACAAGGAAAGCGTGGAGATGGAAGCACTGCGCCAGAAAGCTGAGATTGATGAGCTGACAGGGCTGTATAATAAATATACCATTCAGGAAAAGATTAAATCTTACCTGATTGGCAAGCGCAATTCCGAGCGTGGGCTCATGTTCATCATCGACATGGATAATTTCAAGCAGGTCAACGACACCTATGGCCACTATACCGGGGATCTTGTGCTTGAGCAGACCGGGCGCATCCTGAAAGAATTTTCCGAGCAGTATGGTGGAGATGCAGGGCGGATTGGCGGGGACGAGTTTGTCGTATTTTTGTATGCGGTTTCGGATGCAGATGAGGTCAGTACCCGGATTAATGAGCTGCGGGACATCCTGAAAATTGAGATTCCGGGTACCGATAAGCTGTTCAGCGGGAGTATCGGCGCGGCGCTGACCGAATCGGAGGACAGTTTTGAATCTGCCTATATGCGGGTGGACAGTATGCTGTATCAGGAAAAGAAACGGAGCAAGGTGTAACACGGATGAGGATCAGGACAAAGTGAACAGCTTTTTGCCGGTTTTGCAGGTGGTTTCGTAAAATGCGATAAATTTTCGTCCACTGTCTTGAAGAATGCGGGTGAATCGAGTATAATGGCGAATATAATGGTAAATGATATAAGTTTAACAAACCTTTCGATCATTTGGATGGAGGTCGTAACAAAATGGATAACAGACAGAAGACAATCGGCGTTTTGACCAGCGGCGGAGATGCACCGGGTATGAATGCAGCGGTTCGCGCGGTCGTCAGAAGTGCACTTTATAAGAAAATGCGTGTCATCGGCATCCGTAGAGGGTACAGCGGCCTGCTGGCCCGGGATATGGTTGAGATGAATCTGCGCAGCGTCTGCGATATTCTGCATCGCGGCGGTACAGTGCTCTATACCGCGCGCTGCCCGGAATTCCGTGACGATGCGGGAGTTGAGCGCGGTCGGCAGGTCTGCGAGGAAATCGGGATCAGCGGCCTGGTCGTCATCGGCGGTGACGGATCGTTCCGCGGTGCGCGCGACCTGTCGCTCAAAGGGGTTCCCTGTATTGCGCTGCCCGGCACCATCGACAACGATATTGCGTCGAGCGACGATACCATCGGTTTTGCAACCGCGATCAATACAGTCGTAGACATGGTCGATAAACTGCGTGATACCTCCCAGTCGCATGACCGTTGCTCGATCGTTGAAGTTATGGGCCGCCACTGCGGAGACATTGCCCTGCACGCCGGTATCGCCTGCGGCGCTTTGGCGATCCTTGTCCCTGAGATGCCGTTCACAATCGACGGGATTATCGAGAAGATGCAGAGAACCCTGAATACCGGCAAAAAGCATTTTATCATTATTGTTGCGGAAGGGGTCAAGGACAGCATCGGCGGGGACGTACATCAGCTGGCGCGGACACTGGAAGAGCGTACAGGCGTGGAGTCCCGCGCGACCGTTCTTGGGCATGTACAGCGCGGCGGCGTCCCGACCGCCCGTGAGCGTGTCATGGCGAGCCATATGGGTTATCGTGCGGTTGAGCTCCTCGAACAGGGGATTGGAAATCGTGTGATTGTCAGCCGTGGCGGTGAGATCGTTGATTTGGACATCCTGGAAGCGTTGAACATGAAGCGTAAGTTCGATGAGCAGCTTTATCGGATTGCTGACGCGATCTCTATTTAAAACCCGTTCCATATCTTATACAGGATGTTTTTTCCTTGCGAAAAAATACACTCCCTCGTATCTTTCCCTGTGTCTTCCCGGGACATCTGACCCGGATGAGCGGAGCTGCTGACGGTATCGCAAAGCTGTCGGCAGCTCCGTTTCCCACTTTCCAAACTTTTTATCATTTTGCAGGAAACAGATTCCGCTTGCAGTAATATGTGGAGTTTGTTACACTATATAAATAAGCCGGTAGTTTCCGGCATGGAAAATACCATCTATCTGGAAAGGAGAACGCCACAATGAACCATTTACATAAACGGGCCGCTCCGATATTGGCCGCGCTGTGTCTGGCGGGAATGGGGGTACAGGCAGCAGCCTCTCCCTTTTCTGCTTTGATGACTATTGGGGCTTCGGCGCAGAGCAGGATTCCGTCAGAGGCATTGACGCAGGTTTCACAGGCAGAGCCGCTGCCGATTCTGGAGCCAGCAGTTTCAGCACCTGCGGTGGACGGGGCAGAAGCCGCTCCGGCCGAGCCGGAGTCTGTCGGGGGATGGACCCCTTCCGGCAGTTCCGGGGAGATTTTTCGCAGGCTGAACGGCAGATGGGCGGGTTCCCTGCCGACCAAGCTGTCTTCCTCCGCCTATTATCTTGACCCAATCGAGCTGAACATCGTAGATGACGCTCAGACGCCAAAACTGTTCATCACGATCCAGTCCTATGATGCGGCCTATATGCTGCCAAATTCCTGGAAGGTTTCGAAGGAAGGGACAACCTTTACCTTCAATGAAGGGACCTGGGAAGCAACGGTGACCCTCTCGCTGGCCGAAAACGACACCAAACTGGCTGGTACAGTGGCGCAGTATGACAAGGTTTACGAATTCGAACTGTACAGGATGTCGAGCACTCCGGACATCAAGGACCAGCAGGAGCAGTATCTGTTCGAGGGGGAGCCGCCCGCAGTCTGGGCCGAACGGCTGGCGAAATACCCCAGCTTCGGGACAGGCAGCGACACAATTCCATTTACCTACGAGCTTTATGAGAAAGAGAAAATTGCTGCGCTGCTGAATGCGGCAGATTTCGCCAATACGGCTGTAAAAGGGTATAGCAGCGATGTCGCGATGATGCAGGCGCTGCTTGAGGTGTTCTGCGACCGGTTCCCGCATGACGGCGCTTCCGGGATGCCCGAACAGACCGATGTGATTTCGATTCTGAATTATGCCGATCAGGCGGAAGGGATTGAGTGTCGCGGACAGGCGGCAATGTTTTCCGCGATCCTGCGCGCATATGGAATCCCTGCCCGCGTGGTGATGTGTCTGCCCTATACAGACCCCTGCGAGGACTGCCATGTAATCGTGCACGCGTGGTCGAGCGATCTGGGGCAGTGGGTGATGATCGACCCAACCTACCGGCTGATGCTTCGGGATCAGAACGGGAGCTACTTAAGTATTCCGCAGGTGCGGGATGCGCTGGTCAGCGGGCAGGTTCTGGTTGCCAACGAGACCGCCGGACATAACCGTGCCCCCTTCTCAATGGAATACTACCGCGCCTATATGACCAAGAATATGTTCCGTTTTTCCAGCCGCACCAATGCTTGCTTCGAAGGGGATAATGCCGCAGGAAACCAGGATCGTCTGCTTGTGCCACTGAACTATCAGGTGCAGTATCCATGGTCGCGCCCTGAGATTGTCACCACCAATGCGGATGCCTTCTGGGCCGCACCAATCCTTTGAATTGGCTGAAACAGGCGCCGGATAAAGACGATCCTGTGTCTCCGCCATCTCAATCCTGCTCATTTGGGAAATGGCAAAAAGCCTTTTGTGGAAGTGAATAAAAAATGCCCCGTCTTTTGTAGCTTTTGAAGATGGAATTCATAAAAAATACTGTTACAATAGAAATAAAACAAAAGGAGGGATTGGGATGCGTGCAAGATATCGGGTTCTTTCGGCTTTTCTGACAGTCGTTATGGCTTTTTTGGCTTTAGGCTGCGGCTATGTGGAGCACAACAGCTTGGTAAAAGCGGATGCGTCTGACTTATTGAGTTCCAAGGACAGACGGCCATTTGAGCAGGTCTACGAAGAATATCTGCTTATGATGGAGCAATCTCCGCAGATGCTGATTTCCTGCCCGTTTTGCGGTGGAAGCGGCAGGTCGGATACAGAGTGCAAAAGCTGCAATGGAAGTGGCTACAAAACAGATCCCAATATTACAATGTTTGCAGCGTTCTTTCCATGCCGGGAGTGCGCAGGAGATGGCTATCCAAAATGTTCTGAATGTTTTCTTGGAAGTTACATGGACCCAGACTATCAGCTGAAAAGAGAGGAATGGGGCAAGCAGAGACGGGCGCTCCTAAATGAAATGGGCTACTCGGATGCGGAGATTGACGCGATGGATCGGGCGCGGGCAAAAGCATATTTGCAGGCACATAAGCAGATGTCTTCCGAGTTTGAGGGTGTTTTTCAGCCGTCAGATTTGGCAGATGCTCCTAGTGGATGCAACGTCTGTAGTGGAATTGGGACCTGCCCTACCTGCTATGGGGATGGCCTGATGGAAAATCCCTATCTGGGCGGGAAGCTACAGGATTGTGCAAACTGTCGCAGCAACAAAGGAAAATGCTGGAACTGTAATGGTACTGGCAAAAAATAACCGGCGATCCTGATAGTGGGGCGCGCATCTGAAAAAGATGCGCGTTCTGCTTTATCTCCCGCGGCATATCCTTTGGGTAAGAGAACCGGATATTTCATGGGCAGGCTGGAGCGGCGGGAGGGGGCGGATTTCAAAAAGGAAAAAATTCGGGGAAGAAATTACAGAAAAGTGCTTTATTATTTTGGGAGAAATGTGTATAATAAGGTCTGGTTGGTGCGATGCGGATGGTAAGATTGGAAAGTTTTGCGTTCAAGGCTTGTAGTTTTGTGCCATACGCATTATAATAGAGTCTAGAGCGCTTTTGCGTGTTTTTTACATTAAGGAGTTTGCGCATGGTTTTTGCCAATCTGTTGTTTATTTATCTGTTCCTGCCGCTCAATCTGCTGTTTTATTTTCTTTCGAAACAGATCGCTTACCGCAATGCGGTGATGATCTGCTTTTCGTTCCTTTTCTATGCGTGGGGGGAACCAGTCTGGGTACTGCTTCTGCTGACTTCGGCAATGTTCGACTATATGCATGGGCGGCTGATCGGAAGGTTTCGAGGCGGGTGGATCGCACGTGCTGCGCTCTGTTCCTCGCTTCTCATCAACCTCGGTTTGCTCTGCACCTTCAAATACAGCGGATTCCTGGTGGAAAATCTCAATGCTCTGCTGCATACCTCGTTTACGCCTCCGGCTTTTGCACTGCCAATTGGCATTTCCTTCTATACCTTCCAGACGATCTCCTATGTGGTGGACGTCTACCGTGGAGAGGTCGAGCCGCAGAGGAACCCGGCGTATTATCTGCTCTATCTTTCGATGTACCATCAGCTGGTCGCAGGGCCGGTCATCCGATATGCGGATGTTGCCCGCGAGATCCGCAGCCGGTCGGTCACTCTGGTAACCTTTTCAGAGGGCATGACCCGGTTTGTATTCGGTCTGGCAAAAAAGGTCCTGATTGCAAACGTTGCGGGCAAGCTCTCGGGCAATTTCTTTGACAGCGATTTTTCCCAGCTTACAGTGGGTGGGGCATGGTTTGGTGCATTGCTCTATACCTTGCAAATTTACTACGATTTTTCCGGTTACTCGGATATGGCGATCGGACTTGGCCGGATGTTCGGATTCCATTATAAAGAGAACTTCAACTACCCGTACATTTCAAAATCGGTGACCGAGTTCTGGCGCAGATGGCATATCTCGCTTTCGAGTTTTTTTCGCGATTACGTCTATATTCCGCTGGGAGGAAACCGGGTCCACCCAATTCGCAATCTGCTGATTACCTGGTTCCTCACCGGGCTTTGGCATGGGGCAAGCTGGAATTTTATCCTGTGGGGAGTCTATTACGGACTGTTTATCCTGTGCGAGCGGCTGTTCCTCGGGAAGTGGCTTGAGAAGCTGCCGAAATGTGTTGGACATATCTATCTGCTGATCGTGGCAGTTACCGGCTGGGTGATCTTCTATTTTACAGACACCTCGCGGCTGGGACGTTACCTTTCGATCATGTTTGGTTTGGAAGGGCACAGACTGTGGGACAGCCATGTCCATCTCAGCATTTTGAATAATATCTTCTGGGTAGCATTGGCGGTATTCTTCTGTATGCCAATTGTCAAGATGCTCAAACGGTTTGTCTCCGAGCGGCTTCCGGTCGGAAACATGCGGGTGCTGCTCTGTGGTCAGACGTTTATCAATTTTGCACTGCTTGTGGTCTGCACCGCTCAACTGGTTGGGCAGAGTTACAATCCATTTTTGTATTACAGATTCTGACGGGGGAAAACAATGAGAAAAAAGAACAAAGCAAAACAGTTCCGGTATTCTCCGGGCAGCGGAAATACCGGGAAGAAGGAGAGTCCAGAAAGGAAAAAGGCAACCGTAAAACCCGCCCGCCCGACTGCCGAAGAGGAGATCGAGCGCTATTATGAACTGGTGCATCTCAAGGTGCCGGGTAAAAGCCTGAGCCGGATTTCTGCGTTTAACATCATGGTGCTATGCGGAATGTTGGCAGCTTTCTGCGTCGGTTCGTTTGCGATGGAAAAGCCGGTTTTTTCACAGATTGAGAAGCGCGACCTGGCCAAGATGCCGGAATTTTCAGCATCCAGCCTGTTCAAAGGCTCGCTGACCCGCGACATCGAAACCTATTTTGCAGATACGTTTCCGTTTCGTGAGTGGCTGGTGACCCTGTCGGCAGTGGTGGATGAAAGCCGCGGAATCCGGATGGATGATGTGCGGATCGTGCAGCCGCCCGGGGGAGAGGTGCAGGATATCCCAGCGGATGCGTCCCTGCCTGAGAACAAGAATCCGACACCGCCTCCATCCGGGAACAGCCTCCCAGCGGTTTCTCCGGATGGCAGTTCGTCTGAGGACAGTTCCTCTGAGGCTTCCTCCTCGCAGGCATTCACACTGGAGCCGCTGGAGGACGATGGGGAACCGACGACGGTCAGCAACGGCATCTTTGTCTATAAGGGGATGGCGATGTCGCTGTTCGGCACCAGCTATTCCAACGGGGAATGGTATGCGGAGGTACTCAACACCTATCACCGCGAGCTTCCTACGGTGCAGATTTACAATATGATTATCCCGACAGCGAGCGAATTCTATATCCCGAAGAAATATGCGGATATGTCTGCGTCCCAGAAGGATGCAATCGACCATATTTACAGCAAGGAGGATGCGTCGATCAAGAAGGTGGATGCATGGTCCAAGCTGGCAGAGAACCGGGATAAATACCTTTATTTCCGTACCGACCATCACTGGACCGGTCTGGGGGCATATTACGCATATACTGCATTCTGCGAGCAGGCAGGCTTAGAGCCGATCCGCCTGGAGGACTGTGAAACCCGCCGCCTGGACAATTTTATCGGCACGATGTATGCCCAGACGCAGGACAGCACCCTGCTGCAAACTCCGGATTATGTGGATTATTACATTTTCCCGCAGGAGTACGAAGCGGTACGGTATGACCGTGGGGACCCCTACACTGCAAAAGAGCATTCCCTGTGGGGGGAGTATGCGGTCAGCCCGAACTGCTATTCGGTTTTCCTGCATGGAGATTTCCCGCTGATCAAAGCTACCACCAACATCAAAAATGGCCGCAAAATCCTTGTGGTGAAGGAGTCATTCGGCAATGCATTTGCGCCGTTCCTTATCAACCACTATGAGGAGGTCTATGTGGTGGATCAGCGGTATTTCGAGTTCCCGCTGGTCGATTTCATCAAGCAGAACGGCATCAACGAGCTGGTCTTTGCAAACAATAGCTTCGCAGTTTTTACGCCTTATCACATCCGCTGCATCGACGGGCTGCGCCACCTGGCGCTCTATCCGCTGCCTGCGCCTGTTCCGGCGGAGCCGGACCCGCAGGAGGAGGCAGAAGAACCGGTCGAGTCTTCTGAGCCGGAGGAACCAGTGGTTGACGCGATGGTCTATCAGCCGGACCCCGAACCTGATCCGGAACCTCCCAAGCAGCCGCCCAAGAGGGTTAAGCGGATGCCGCCGCGGGATGATTAGCCGCAGGTTGATCGCCATGGCTGTGGGGCTGGCGGTGGCTCTCTGTGGATGCGGGCAGCAGATGCATAGTCCCACGCTGCTTTCCTCCCCAGCGCAGACCCACACGTTGATTTTGCAGGTAAACCGGAACCTGAGTCGGAATGTTTTGGTATGCGTTGACGAATTCGCTGATGCGGTCGAGCAGATGAGCGGGGGTGCGCTGACCGTCGACGTGCAGCTCGGCTATCCAAATGACACGACGGTCAGCCGGGAAGAAGCGGACATGGTTTTGCTGAACAATGCGCAGATTGCCCGCGCAGACCGGTTATTTGCGATGTTTTCCCTGCCGTTCCTGTTCGATAACGGCCACCACATGACCAGTGCGCTCAACTCGGAAGAGGTTAGGCAGATTTTGGAACAGCGGCTCAGTGAAAAGGGAATCTTTCCAATGGTCGCATTCTATAATGGGAGCAGCCATTTGGTCACAGGAGGGCAGGAATTGCGCACAGCGACAGACTTTCGCGGAGTGACTGCGGCGATGTCTGTGGGGAGTGCGGATGAATCCGCTGTTTTTCAGGCATTGGGAGTGCGGGTCCTGCCTTACACCAGTGCGTTGCGGTTGGGGGAGCGGGTGGAACTGCCCGCCGAGGATGGAAAATCCGAATCGGTGTCAGTCAGCGCGATCGAGGTGACCCTCGACCAGGTTTTGAGCTTGGAACATTCGTCCGGACGGGTGCGGTTCATCAACAGCTACCACAGAATGGAGCCGCTCTGGCTTTTTATGAGCAGTCAGAGTTTCGGCCAGCTCACCAGTTGGGAACAGGCGGTGCTGTTGGAGAGCTGTGCAGGTCTGACTGCCGGGATGGAAGAAAGGCGTTCTGTCCGGGAAGCCGGCCTGCGAGAGCAAATCCGGGCTAGGGAGATTCCTGAAGTGGACGTTGAACGTCTGGCGATCGCCGGGGTGCTCTATGGAAAAAACGGACAGGGTACCGATCTTTATACCCCGCCTGATTATTTTGATCCGCGTGTTTACCAATTGGTCCAACGATTTGAATAGTGGAAAACGTCCTGCTGGATATTTTGTTCAGCAGGACGTTATGCTGAAGAGGGGCTTTTTGATCTATTTTCTATAGAACAGATTTCTGTGAAAAACAGGTTCCACTACTTGTCATTTCACAGTTTTTATGATATAATATCCCATAGTCTTGCCAAAGGTTTATTTTAAGCAATAATGAAACAAATTTTTTATTCTGTATCTATTCGGAGGGGTAAGAGAGATTTGTTCAAAGAAGGCCCATCTCTCAAAGTTTGGGATCATTAATTTAATGGATATGGACAGGCTACAGAAACAACAAAATAATCCAGAAAGGAAACGACAAACATGCTGCAGAGGCTAAAACAGCACCAGTTTTTGTTCGGGGAACTGGTCAAACGGGACTTCGCGAAAAAATACAAGAGGACGATCCTGGGGATGGCGTGGAGTATCCTGTCCCCGCTGATGAACCTGCTGATTATGTGGCTGGTGTTCAGCAACCTGTTCGGCAACAATGTCAACCATTATGTGATCTATCTGTTCGCCGGACAGCTGGTGTTTTCGTATTTCACGGATGCGACTAATCTAGGAATGACTTCGCTGGTGGGAAACGCGGGAATCTTCACTAAGGTGAACATACCAAAGTATCTGTTTCTATTTTCTCAGAACGTGTCGTCGCTCATCAACTTCGGGCTGACCCTGTTGATCTTTTTTGCGTTTACAGCCTTTGACGGAATCCCGTTCACCTGGAAGTTTTTTTTGCTGGTCTATCCGGTGGTGTGTATGATTGTGTTCAACCTGGGGGTGGGCCTGATCCTGTCGGCACTGTTCGTGTTCTTCCGGGACATGCAGTATCTGTGGGGCATCTTGACCCAGCTGTTAATGTGGTTATCTGCCATCTTCTATACGATCGATGTCTACAGCGAAACTGCCCAGCTCCTGTTTCTGGCGAACCCGATCTATCTGTATATCCGCTATTTCCGGAAGATCGTGATTGATGGAGCGATCCCGTCGCTGGGATTTCATCTGCTGGCGGCGGCGTATGCGCTGGGAGCCTTTGCGGTGGGGGCTTACATGTACAAAAAGTACAACCATGAGTTCCTGTATTATGTTTGAGTAGAGGGTTTGCGATGAAAACAATGTTGAAAGCGGAGCATGTGTCGATCAGCTATAAGATCGGAGATTTCAAGGATATTGGATTGAAGGAATGGACGATGCGGCATCTGAAGCATCAGTACCATGTGGAAACGTTTATGGCGGTGGAAGATGTCTCGTTTGAGCTGAAAAAGGGGGATATGCTGGGGATCATCGGGACGAACGGCGCGGGAAAATCGACGCTGCTCAAGGCGGTCATTGGGGTGATGGAGCCGAGATCGGGGAAGATTGAACGGAATGGGAATATTTCTGCGCTGCTGGAACTGGC
>NZ_QZEG01000029.1:0-35289 GCF_009917605.1 Anaerotruncus sp. 1XD42-93
GTCCCGTCCGGGCGGACGGCTTGTTTTTTGCTTGTGCAAAAAGCAAGGTAAAAAGCACACATAAGGGGGAACCCCCTTATGTATCCCCCGGAAGGGTGCCCGCCTTTGGCTGGGCGGAAAAGACACGCATGTCACAGCCCGCCTCTACCTGTTTTTTGCCCAGACAGGCCACGCCCACTCGCCCCGGGCTAGAAGCAAAACGCCTCCACATCGGTGCTCGATCGATCCCGACTTGTGAAACAACGTGCGAACGCCTGGGGGCATCCGAGGGTGCAAGTCAGCCCTGAGCATGAGCGTTTGTCGGGGGGCGCGGGGTTCTTTAAGGGGCGTCGCCCCTTAAATGCACTTTTGGTTCCTTTTCGTGCATCCGAAAAGGGACCCGCCGCGCGGGGGCGGACACCCCGCATCCCCTGCCGCCGGAAGGCGGCATCCTTCTTAAAAAGGTAAGGTACTGCACCGCTGTACATCCCCCACCATCGTCTGGGGGCGCGGGGTTCTTTAAGGGGCGTCGCCCCTTAAATGCACTTTTGGTTCCTTTTCGTGCATCCGAAAAGGGACCCGCCGCGCGGGGGCGGACACCCCGCATCCCCTGCCGCCGGAAGGCGGCATCCTCTTTCAAAAAGGTAAGATGCTGCACCGCTGCATATCTCTAATGGAAGCTGCGGGCAAGGTTGCCGAGGAGCAGCCCCCATCCGTCGACAAGGACGAACATCATGATTTTGAAGGGCAGTGAGATCATCGAAGGCGGCAGCATGACCATACCCATCGACATCAGGGTGCTTGAGACCACCATGTCGATGATAAGGAACGGGAGGAAGATCAAAAAACCGATCAGGAACGCGCGTTTGAGCTCGCTCGTGATGAACGCCGGGACGACGATCTCGAAGCTGAGGTCGGTCAGGTCCTCCGGGACGGTGATCCGCTCTTCCTCCGGGCGGCGCTCGTTGGCGATCGTGAGGAACATAGCCGCATCATCGGTGTAGATCTGGCGCACCATGAACTCCTTGAGCGGGCGCGCCCCCCGTTCGACCGCCTCGGTACGGGTGATCTCCCCGCGGCTGTAGGGCTGGTAAGCCTGGTCGTTGATCTGGCTGAACACCGGGTACATGATAAAGAGGGTTAAAAAGAGCGCAAGCCCAATCAGAACCTGGTTGGGCGGAGACTGCTGGGTTCCCATCGCGTTGCGCAGGAACGAGAGCACAATGATGATCCGGGTGAAGCTGGTCATCATGATGAGCAGAGAAGGCGCAAGCGCGATCAAAACCAGCGTAAAAAGCATCTCGAGGATACCGAAGGAACTTCCGGCCCCATCGCCGCTGCCAAGGTCGAGGGTGACCATCGGCGCAGCGAACGTATGCAGAGAAAGGCAGGCCACAGCCAGCACCAGCGTTACCAGGGCAGAAATCCCGAACCGCCGGAGCTGTTTTTTGAGGACCTTTCTGTTTTCGTTGACCTTATCCATCCGGTTTTTCCTTCTTCCCCCTAAACTTCCCCCCCTGCCGCCGCACCGCCTCAAAGAGCGACGCAAAATCGGCCGGGGTGGGTTCCGGCTGCCCGCCGCTTTCCGGGAACGCATCCGCGTCCAGCTCGGCAAGCAGGGTGAGCTGCTGCGGCGCCGACCCGACCAGGAACACCCGGCCCGCGGCCCGCACCAGGACCAACGCGCGGTCCGGCCCGAGCGCAACCCGCTCGACCACCCGCAGCCTGCCGCTGCCCGCGCCCGCACCGGCTGAAAACCGCCTGCCCACAAAACGCGTACAGGCCCACGCCGCCACGACCACCAGCAGGAACATCAGCAGGCCGCCGAACACTGTCAGGACAGAGGCGGCGCCCTGCGCAGAATCGGACGGCATCAGCCGAGGATTTTCGAGACGGTCTGGAGGATGCGGTCGGGCTTAAACGGCTTGACGATGAAGTCGAGCGCGCCGAGCTGGATTGCCTGCACGACCATCGCTTCCTGGCCCATGGCCGAGCACATGACCACCTTGGCGGCCGGGTTGTTGGCCTTGATCTCCTGAAGGGCCTGGATGCCGTCCTTGTTGGGCATGGTGATGTCCATGATTACGAGGTCGGGGTTCTCTTTCGCGAAGGTGTCGACCGCCTGCTGACCATCCCCCGCCTCGACCAGGTTGGTGTAGCCCGCTTTGGTCAGACAGTTTTTAATCGTCATTCGCATAAATGCAGCGTCATCCACAAGCATGATTTTCTTATCCATTTTCTAAATTCTCTCCTTCTAAAGCTGTTCTGAAAGTAAGCATTGAGATTCTTCCTATATCTAATCCGCTGAAAAGCGGGGTTCTCCGGGGTTTTGCCGGGCGCGGAGCGCGCCCGGTGGGTCAGTTGATGCCCGCCTTGAGGCTTTCCATCAGCTCTTTGGTGCCGACGATCTCGGTGATGCGCACGCCGAAGTTGTCGCCGATCACCACCACATCGCCGCGCGCAAGCAGCCTGCCGTTGACCACGATGTCCACCGGCGCGCCTGCCTGCTTGTTCAGCTCAATGACGGTCCCCTGCCCAAAGTCGATGATATCTTTGATCTTGCGCTTGGTCTGCCCGATCTCAACCGACACATCCAGCGAAACCCCCATCAAAAGGTCCATGTTGGAATTGGAGGCGGGGTTGTCGGTCTGCTGGACGCCGAACGCCGGGAACTGGGTGTTCTGCACGTTGAGCGGCTGTTTCAGCACCTGGTTGGGCAGCGCGGCGGCCTCGGGGGGCATCCCGTAGCCGTAGGGCGGGTAAGGATAGCCCGGGTAGGCCGGATAGCCATAGGGCGGCATCTGCGGATAGGGCGGATAGCCGGGCGCAGGCTGCTGCTGGTAGCCGGACATATCCGGCTGGGGCGGATAACCGGGCGCGGGCTGCTGCGGAGGGTAGCCCGGGGCCTGCTGCGGGTAGCCGGGTGCAGGCTGCTGGGGTGGATACCCCGGCGCGGGCTGCTGTGCCGCGGCAGGCTGCTGGGGCGGATAGCCGGGCGCGGGCTGCTGCGCTGCGGCAGGCTGCTGGGGCGGATACCCCGGCGCAGGCTGCTGCTGCGGAGGATAGCCCATCGGGGGTGCAGCCGGTTCGGGCTGCGGTGCTGCCGGCGCCGGTGCTGCCGCCGCGTTGGAAGGCAGCATCTCCACCTGCGCGATCTCCTGTTCCTGCTGGCCCGAAACCGAGGTTACGATGTCCTTGACCAGCTCGCAGCTCATGATGCTGCTGAAATCGCTGTCCATGACCCCCTCAATCGAGATATGGAACGAGATCGAGACGATCTCGGAGCCTTCGTCGGCGCCGAGCGACTGATAATAGTTTTCGTCCGAATCAATGACCGACGCAACCGGCGTGGAGATATTGACCACCTTGCTCAAAAACTCGGAAAGCGCGGTAGCCGCAGCGCCCATCATCTGGTTCATGACCTCACAGGCCGCGCTCATGCTCAGTTCATCAAAGACAAAGTCGTCGGTCGGCTCCTCTTCGTTGCCCATCAGCAGGTTCAGGATGATCTGCATATCCCGCTGCCGGAAAATCATTACATTATTGCCCGAGATGCCCTCGACATACTCGATCTTGACCAGCATGGCAGGCTCGAGCGCCGCGTAATCCAGGCTGCGGAAGGTGCGCATCTCAACCGTGGGGGTCGAGATGATGACCTGGCGGTCGAGCAGGCTGGAAATCGCTGTTGCTGAAGAACCCATGCTGATATTCAGGATTTCGCCGATCGCGTCTATCTCCCAGTCCTCAAGAAGGACGCTTGTCTGTGCTTCACCCATTGGTTTCCCTCATTTCCTCGTTTCTCTCATCTCGCTGCCGACCAGCCCGGCGTCCTCCCCGTCCTCTTCCGGGTCCTCCCCGGGCAGGGCCGGTTCCTCAACCGGGTTTATGCAGCGGTTTAACTTGATGGCCTTTTTGTCGTCCAGCTCACCGAGCTTTGCGGTGAACCAGGGCACCCCGCCAAGCGTGATATCGACATCGTCGTCGATCCGCTTGTTCAGCGGTATGACATCCATCGGCTGGAGCTGCATGATCTCCCAGAGCTTGAGTTCCAGCCGGTCGAAAGTCGCCTGAATCTTCATATCCGTGTTGCAGACGCCCTGAAGGAGGATCTCCTTCTTGATCCGCTCGTGATCCGGGTCAAGCCTGCGGTTATTTGTGCGGGTATACCTGACGCTGAACTTGTCAATGACCTCTTCGAGGCTCTCCGCGGGGATACAGATCGTCATGGGCGCGGTCATGTCGCCGATCTTGACGTTGAGCATCACGATAACGATGATCTCTTCCGGCGCGATTACCTGCAAGAGACGGGCGTTGGTCTCCACGCTGGTGAGCCTGGCGGTACAATCGATGCTGTTGCGCCAGGCGTCCTGCAGCTTCACCACGACCTTGCCGAGCACGTTCTCCAGAATCGCAAGCTCGATCTCGGTATAGTCGCGGGTGAGGTTGTGAAGCTCGCCCGAGCCGCCGAGCAGCCGGTCGATCAGATAAAAGCCGATCCCCGAATCCATATTCATGATGAGGATGCTGTCGCTGTAGTGCTCGCCCTCCGGCTTGAAGTTGATCAGCCCGAAAAGCGAAGTGTCCGGCAGCGAGTTGTTATACTCATAATAGCGCTGCTCCTCGATCTGCATGACCTGCACGTCGCAGACGTTGCGCAGCATGCCTGAAAGCTGGGAGGAAAGCAGGCGGCCGAACGTTTCGTGGATGCTGTCGAGCGCCTTGAGCTGTTCCTTGGTAAACTTTTTCGGGGAGTTGAAATCGTACTCCTTGACCTTCTGCGTCTCCTCTTCGACTACTTCCTCTCCGGAGCTCATCTTGGCAAGCAGCGCGTCAATTTGTGCTTGTGATAGTTGCTCTGCCATAAGCTAATCATCCAGCTCCTTCATTCTGTAGTCTCCCCATCCGGGGGAGCGGGGGGTTCCGGGCTGACCCCGATCCCGCCCGGCTCTGCCTCCGGGCTGGTCTCCGGCGTATTATCCGGGGCTGCCGCGATCAGGTCGTCGGCATCCAGCCCGGCATCCAGCGCGGTCTGCTGCGCGAGCGCCTCAAACGCATCCTGTGGGACGAGGATCTCGTCTGCGGAAGCCGACGAGGGGAACGCGCCCGGGTCGAACAGCCCGACCAGCTCCTGATACATCGGGTCGTCCGGGCTGAGCGCCGCGTTCTTGCTCACAATCACCATATCCACGCGGCGGTTCGCCTCGCGGCCCTCGGTGGTATCGTTGCTCTCGACCGGGTAGTTTTTGCCGTAGCCGATCGGGCGCATGATCGTCGGCTCCACCTCGCCGTTTTCCTCGAAGTAGATCGCAATCTCGCTGGCGCGCTCGGAAGAGAGCTTCCAGTCGGAAACCGCGTACCACTCCGCATTGGCGACCGAGGCGGTATGGCCGTTGATGTTGATGGTCATGATCTCATCCTGGACCGAATGCAGGCAGTCGCCGAGGAAATCGAGCACCGGGAATGCCGCCTGCCGGATATTCGAGCTGTCCGGGTCAAAGAAGAGGTTGTTTTTGAAACGGATGTAAACGGTGTTTTTGCCCTTGCTCACCTGCACCGATTCGCTCAGCCCGTTTTCCTCGGCGTAGCTTTTCATATATTCATAAAGCTCGTCGAAGCTCGCGGGCAGCTCGAGGTCGGTCCGGGGCATCGAATCGCTCTGCGCGGGGGTGGATTCCCCCATCGGGTTCGCCAGCTCATCGCCCTTGTCCTCAAGCGCGTCAATAACGACCTGCATCGTCTTGTCGCCCGGGTTGGCAAACGCCTTGACGAAGTTTTCCCACTTCTCGGCGTTGATGGTTGACATACTGAACAGCAGTACGAAGAAGCAGAGCAGAAGGGTCACAAGGTCGGAATAGGTATTCATCCATTCCGAAGTATTCGGCTCTTCACGCTGCTTTTTGGCCATGATCGCTCACCTGCCTTTTCCAAGTTTTCAAACCGGCATCCACAGGACCTGTCCACACGGTATCAGGCTGCTGTGCATACGGGGATGGGTGGTTTATTTTTTCTTGCCCTTCTTCTTGCCGCCCTCTTCTCCGCCGCCTCCGCCGGAGGAAGCGCCCTCCATCTTGGAAGCGAGGTAGCCGGGGATCAGCTGGGTGAGCTTTTCCTGGATAAACTTCGGGTTGTTTCCCGCCTGGATCGCCTGCACGCCCTCGGCCACGATCATCTTGCAGAGGTACTCCTCCTCATGCCGGACCTTGAGCTTGTTCGAGATCGGCAGGAACATCATGTTTGCGAGGATGGAACCGTAGAAGGTGGTAACCAGCGCGACCGCCATTGCCGGCGCAACCGCGCTCGGGTCGTCGAGCTGCTTCAGGAGGTTGATCAGGCCCATCAGGGTACCGATCATACCGTAAGCCGGGCCGTAGGAGGCCGCCTTGTCGTAGAACCCGCGGTCCTGCGCGTGGCGCTCGTCCAGATAATCCAGCTCGGTTTCGAGCAGGGTCTTCACCTTTTCGGGGTCAACCGCGTCGACCACCAGCATCATGCTGTTTTTCAGGAAGGTGTCGCTGGTCTCCTCGAGCTTGGTTTCGAGCGAGAGCAGGCCGTTGATACGCGCTTCGGTTGCCAGATCGACAATCTGCATAATGTATTCCTGCGGGATATACTTTTTGGGCATCAGGCAGATTTTGATGTGTTTGGGGATTTTGGTAAAAATCTTGATCGGAAATGAGAGCATCAGCGCCGCGATAACGCCGCCGATAACGATGATAAGGCTCGGTACGTCCAAGAAGTTGCCGAAGTTTCCAAATACGAGGCCTTTGGTTTTATCGAACGCTATTCCGAAGAACAGGACCGCGAACGCAGACAGGGTGCCGATAATTGTCATTAAATCCATAAAGAATTTCCCTTCCTTTCTCTGGCATCCGGGTTACATGCTGATATTATCCCGGTAGATGCGCCTGCGGAATTCGACAGTCTTGTCGATCACTTCCTGCATCGGCTCTTTCACAATATGCAGGCTGCCATTGGTCAGCAGGATAGTGGTGTCCGGGTTTTCGGTAATCGTCTCGATCAGGTCACAGTTGAGGGTGAACCTCTCTCCGCGCAGCTTGGTTAAGACTATCATAAGAATTGCTCCTTCTTTCTTTTCCCATATTTTTACGCTGCCCCTATTGCAGCAATTCCACAGGCAAACAGGCATATCCGCAAACCAATATGTCTGCTTGCCTGCGGGCGGCGGCCACGTTCTGCCGCCGCCTGATGCGGGGGGCCGCCCCCGCGGCGGGTTCTTTTTGTGCAGCACCTTACCTTTTTGATCAGTGTGCCGCAGGCGGCGCTGGATGCGGGGTATCCGCCCCCGCGCGGCGGGTCCCTTTTCGGATGCACGAAAAGGAACCAAAAGTGCATTTAAGGGGCAATGCCCCTTAAAGAACCCCTCTCCCCCAGGCGATGGTGGGAGAGGTACAGCGGTGCAGTACCTTACCTTTTTTTAAGAGGTGTGCCGCAAGCGGCACAGGGTGCCCGGTCCCGTCCGGGCGGACGGCTTGTTTTTTGCTTGTGCAAAAAGCAAGGTAAAAAGCACACGTAAGGGGGAATCCCCCTTATGTATCCCCCGGAAGGGTGCCCGCCTTTGGCTGGGCGGAAAAGACACGCATGTCACAGCCCGCCCCAACCTGTTTTTTGCCCAGGCAGGGCATACCCACTCGCCCCGGGCTGTGCCGCAGAACCTCACTACACTGTGCCCGATCGGGCCGGGCTTCCCAGCTTGCCGGGGTGGGGCACACGGGGAGGGGTCGCTGACCCCTAGCCCGTGAGGCGCATCTTGCCCGAGCGTCGCGCGCAAGCGCGCTTCGGGCTGAAAGCCCGAGAAGCGATGGGCGTTGTTTTGGTCGGGATTCCAAAACAACATGCGCCCCACCCCCCTTATGTATCCCCCGGAAGGGTGCCCGCCTTTGGCTGGGCGGAAAAGACACGCATGTCAGTGCCCGCCCCGGCCTGTTTTTTGCCCAGACAGGCCCCGCCCGCTCGACCCGGGCTGTGCCGCAAAACCCCACTACACTGTGCTCGAACAGATCGACGCACAAAGCTTGCCGGGGGAGTTCTCACAAGAGGGGGGCACTGCCGCCCCTCTTGTGGGGTGCGCCGAGCGGCTGTCGCGGCCCTGGCCGCGCTTCGCGCCTGCGCGAGAAAGCCGCGAGTGGGGGCGTTTTGGTCTGGAACCCAAAACGCCGCGCACCTTTGAGGAAGGCGCCCTGCGCCTGGACGTTTGGTCTGGAGCCAAACGTCCGCTGCCCCTTATGCCTCCTTCTCTGCCATTCAGCCTGTCAGATTATCGTTTTAGGTTAATCAGCTCTTCGAGCATCGTGTCCGAAACGGTAATCAGGCGCGAGTTCGCCTGGTAGCCGCGCTGGGTGGTAATCATATCCGAAAACTCGTTCGCGAGGTCAACGTTGGACATCTCGAGCGCGCTGTTCTTGAGTGCGCCGGTGCCGTCCTCGCCCGGCACCGCATACTGCGGTTTGCCCGAGTTCTGGGTCTCGGCAAAGTAGCTGTTGCCGCTCTGCTGGAGGCCCTTGGGGTTGTCGAAGTTGGCAAGGTCGATCCGGCCGAAGATCAGCCGCTCGCCGCCCGCCTGGCCGGTCAGCGTACCGTCCGCGCCGATGCCGAACCCGGTGATGTTCATGATCGTCTGCGGGCCGCCCTCGGTGCCGCCCTCGAGCTGGAACCCGGCGTTCAGGCCGAGGTTGCCGGACGGGCGCTGCGGGGTCATGTCTCCCAACGTAACAGTTGTCGAATCGGCATAACCGGCAGCCGGATCATCCGGGTCTTTGGGATCCAGTGCCGACTTCGGGATGCTGATGGTGAAGTAGTCGTTCTCATCCGCACCTGTCGCTGTGTTTTTGAGCATAACGCCCGCCGAACCGGTCAGCGCCGCAAGGGTGATGCCTTCAAGTTTATAATCCCCGACTACGACAGACCAGAGGTCGTTTGTAGTGTCGTGCGTGATTACCAACTGTGCACCAGCCGTGTCACCCGAAAAGGCGGAACCCAGCTTTTTCGCGATGAACTGAATGTTCCTGTCCTGTGCATCCGGACTCAGCGCGATCATGCCGCCGGTGGGGCCTGCATCGCTCTTGACAAGCTGTTCGCCGGTGATTACATCACCCGGATAGGCGGGATTACCCGTCATCGTGATCGGCGGGTCCATATTGAGCTCAAATTTGCCCGCCGGATGGGTCTCTCCCAGCTTGTCGGTAATCATGGTGTTTACCTGATCCATGAAGGCGCCAACATTGGCAAACGTGGAAGTCGGGTTGACATTGACCTCGATGTTGTTGCCCGAGATGACAACCTCGATATCCTGGCCAGCCGGCATATCGTAGGCAAGCGAAAAGTTGATGCTCGCGTTGCCCGCGTCGCCGACGTTGGTTGCCGTCATGGTGAACTCGTTGCCGCCGATCTTTTTGGTGACCGACGCCTGTTTCGCGTCGAGGGTGGGCAGCTCGATCTTGATGCGGCTGGTGCCCGGCTCCTGCCCGACGATACCGACCGTCGCGTCCTTGGCCTGGGTGCCGAGGACAAAGTAACCGTTTCCGTCCACGAGATAGCCGGTGGTCGGGTCGACGTCGAGCATACCCGCGCGGGTGTAGAAGATATTCCCGTCATTGTCCATGACCTGAAGGAACCCCTCACCGGTGATCGCCACGTCGAGGGGGTTGCCGGTCGGGGTCATGGAAGAAACCTCCATCAGCAGGTCGACGCTCGAGAGCGACGCGCCGTAACCGATCGCGGACGGGTTGATACCGCCGCGGCTGGAGGTACCCTGCGCCGCGTTGCGCACGTTCTGGTAGAACATGTCGCGGAAGGTTGCGCGGCTGGATTTGAAACCGTAGGTGTTGGCGTTCGAAACGTTGTTACCGATGACGTCCAGCCGCTGCTGATGCGAGCGCAGGCCGGAAACACCGGAATACATTGATCTTACCATCTATCTATTTCTCCTTGTTCTATAACGCCGGGACGGGCGCGGGCCTTTCGGTCAGTCGAGGCCCGCGCTGACCTCTTGCAGAGAAGTCCGGTCAGACAATAACCGTCCCGTTGATGTTTGTAATTGCGCTGCCCCGAAGGTCGCCGCCGAGCGTGGTGATAACCGTACCATTTTTCACGCTGACGATGAACGCGGTGGAATCGACCAGGATCAGGGTATCATCCATGCCCTTTTCCCGCGCGATGCGCACCCCTTCATAGAGCCGCTCCAGGCTGTTTTCGGTCAGCTCGATGCTCCGCTGCTGCACCCGCGCAGCCGCGTGTTTGGAAAATGCCAGGCCGCCGGCTTTGGCAAGCTGCTCGTCCAGAACCTCCCGGAAGGAGGCTTGCGCCTGTTCCTGCTGCGGGGCGACCGGGCTTGCAGCGGGGGTTCCGGTCACAACCGGGATATTCAGTCTGCGCTGAATCAGAAGCTGATCCATCCGCCCACCCCTTTCTGTTCAAATTCGGAATCAGGTCTCGTACCAAACATTGCGGGTGTCGCTGCTCTCGCGCACGTTCACCACGTCGGACATCAGGTACCATTCGTCCCCGATCATGAGCCGGTATTCCCCGCCCTTGGTGGAAATTTTGGTCACCCTGCCGGTTTTCTCGTCCGGGTCGCCGTCCTCGTCCTTGATCTTGACGGTAACCTCCTTGCCGACCATCGCGGCCAGCTCGCTGACCTTATCCGGGTCGAGCTCGATATCGGGTTCCTCACCGTCCACCGAGATCACGTTGTCGAGCGGGTACCACTTGTCGCCGATCTGGACCTGATACTTGCCGTCCTCGCTCGAGACCTTGTTTACGACCCCCTGTACGTTGACCGTCTTCCCGTCCTCGTCGGTGGTCTTGACCTCCACGTTTTTGCCCATCAGCGAGAGCAGGTAAGCCTGCTTGTCGGTGTCGGAGCCGGAGCTGGAACCAGTCTTATTATCGTTGATCTCCATGATCTGGTCAAGGGTAAAGTTTTTCCCGTTTACGGTGACCTCATACGAGTTATCCACCAGCGAAACCTTCTGGATCACGCCGGTTTCCTTGATGAGGTTGCCCGCCACGCCGAATTTTGCGGCTGTGATGTTCTTGCCCACCAGCGAGATGGCGTAGTTGGTTTTCTGGTAGCTGGCAAGCTCCTGCATCTGCTGCATGGTTGCGAACTGCGCAAGCTGGGTGACATACTGGGTGTCGTCCACCGGGTTCATGAAGTCCTGGTTCTGGAGCTGTGCGACCATCAGGTTGAGGAAGTCTTCGACCTTTACAGCCTTGTCATCCTCCTCGAACTTGACGCCCCAGTTGGTCGTGCCGCTGGTCCCGTCGGTCGGGGGGGCGGTCCACTCGGACGGGTCTTTATACTTGTTTTCGTTCCACCAGTCGCGGTAGCCGTAGCTGGTGTTGGTGTTGCCAATTGTCGACATTGCCTCTCCTCCTTTCGGTTAAATGTAGGCGTCGAGCGTGTCGTCCAACCGGACCTGCGGGTCCCATTCAACCGGTTCCTCGCCGCTGTCCATGCCGCCGCGCGCGCTCTGGTGCGCACCGCCGCCGGTGAACTGCTGCTGACGGCTGAACTGTTGCTGCTGCTCGGAGAAAGCGCTGTACTGTGCGGCGTTCTCGGCCGCCTGCGGCGCGATCGTCGAGATCTCGGTGACCTCCGCGTGGAGCGGGCGCAGCGCGTTTTGCAGCGACATCACCTGCTCACTGATGAGCTTTGCCACCTGCGGGCTGGACGCCACCAGCTTCATGGCGATCCCACCGTCCTGCTGGGTCAGGCTCACCGTGATTTCCCCAAGCCCTTCGGGTTTGAGTTTGACCACGAATTCGTCCTGTTTGCCGAGCCGGTCGAGGATGCCGTCGCGGAGCTGGCTGACCACCTCCTGCGGGTCGGGCCGCATGGTTGCTTCGAGCTTCTGCATCGGCTGTGCGGGTTCGAACCGGTAGCTGTTCGCGTGCGCCTGCAAAGCGTCCACGTCCACCGGCTGGCCCTCCTCTTTGGACTGCCCGCCCAGTTTTTCCCGCGCGATCTGCACCGCATTGCGGAACTGGTGCTCGCCCTGCATCAGGCTGCCGTCCTCCCCCGATTCCTCCGGCTGGCTGTTCTGCCCTGCCGCAAAAACCTGGATGGTGTCCTGCGCCTGTTCCGCCGGCTGTTCGGCTGTTGTTGTGTCGGCCTGCTGCACCGGGGCCTGCATCTCTTCGATCTGCGCCACCCGTCCGGCATCCTGCCCGGCCTGCGCCAGCGCCTGTACCTGTTCGGGCTCGAGCCCGAGCTGCTCGAGGATCTGCGCCGCCTGCGGGTTGCCCGACAGCAGCATCTCTGCCATCATCTGCATCCCCAGTTCAACGCCCTCGTCCTCCGCGTCGTCCTGCATCTGCCCCATCTGGGCGAGCAGCGCGGCCATCGGGTCGCCTTCCCCGTTCAGCGCGCCCATCAGCTGTTGGAAAAGCATCGCAAATCCGTCGCCAACCGGCTGCTGTCCGGCCAGCGCGCCCTGCAATGCGCGGAAGCTCACGCCCTGTACACCCTGTACCGGGGCCGCTGCCTGTACCATCATCTGTTCCATTTTCTGTTTCACCTCCTTTCAGTGCAAAGGAAGTTTGGTTCCCGACCAAACTTCCGGGCGCAAAGCGCCCTTCTCGGGTCTTCCCGGGCCTTTGGCCCGAAGCGCGGCTTTCGCCGCGACGACCCTGCGGGCTGCATCTCGGCCTAAGAGCCGCCTGCGGCGGTTGGCCTCGAAACGCTCGCTGCGGCTCGCAGTCGCGGGCTAGGGGTCAGCGGCCCCTCCCCGTGTGCCCCTCCCTTTCGGGCTGGGTGCTTCGTCTGCTTCTGAAATCTATGCAGGTTTCGTTGTCTGGGGGCATCCGAGGGTGCAAGTCAGCCCTGAGCATGAGCGTTTGTCGGGGGGCGCGGGGTTCTTTAAGGGGCGTCGCCCCTTAAATGCACTTTTGGTTCCTTTTCGTACATCCGAAAAGGGACCCGCCGCGCGGGGGCAGACTCCCCGCATCCCGGTGCCGCCTGCGGCACACCTCTTTCAAAGAGGGGGGTGGAAGGGGCCTATGCTCCTTCCAGATATTCCTCGGATTCGCGGATCATTTTTGCGGAGACGAACTCCTCGATAAAGAGCTCTTCGGCCTTGGCAACCCCTTTGCGGTAAGCCTCGAGCTGTTTTTCCTGCAATTTTTCGAGCTTGGAAACCTCCTGGGTGGCGAGCACGACCGCGGAGGTCTGCTTCTGGACCTCGAGCAGGACGAGCTTGAGGTCCTGCCGGAGCTGCCCGACCTGCTGGCGGATGTTGTCGCGCTGGGCCTGGAAGGCGACCAGCTGGAACACCGCAATCCCCTTTTTCTGGCCGCGGTTCATCTCCTCCGAGATGCGGCAGGACTCGTTTTCGAGCGAGTCAATCCGCTGTTCGAGGTCGGACTGCCGCTTGCGCACCACTGCGAGTTTATTTTTTTCTTCGGTGAGAAGCTGGTCTTTGTAGTCCAGCATCCTGCCGAGGGTAAACTTGAATTTTTTCATCCGGAACGCCCCCTTCCCTGGTTAATTCAGGATTTCCTGCATCTGCGCGACCGTCTCATCAAACCCGACCTTCTCGTCCACCCGCTGCTGGAGCAGCTTGTTGATTGCGTCGATGTGGCGGATGGCCTCGTCAAGCGCGGGGTTGCTGCCGCTCTTGTAGGCGCCGATCAGGATGAGGTCCTGGTTCTCCTGGTAGACCGAAAGCATGTTGCGCAGCTTGCCGGCAACGGCGTTGTGTTCGGGCGCGGCGATCTCGTTCATCAAACGGCTGACGCTGGCCAGCACGTCGATGGCGGGATAATGGTTGCGCATGGCGACCTGCCGCGAAAGCACGATATGCCCGTCGACAATGCCGCGTACGGTATCTGAAATCGGTTCGTTGGTGTCGTCGCCCTCGACGAGGACGGTATAAATCCCGGTGATCGAGCCGCATTCGAAGTTGCCCGACCGCTCGAGCAGCTTGGGCAGCGCCGAGTAGATCGACGGGGTGTACCCGCGCGCGACCGGCGGTTCGCCGATGCTCAGGCCGATCTCGCGCTGCGCCATGCAGAACCGGGTGAGGGAATCCATCATCAGCAGGACGTCCTTGCCCTGGTCGCGGAAATACTCGGCAATCGCGGTTGCGGTGAGCGCGCATTTGGAGCGCATCATGGCGGGGGTATCCGAGGTCGCGACGACCAGCACCGAGCGCTTGATGCCCTCGGGGCCGAGGTCGCGGTTGATGAACTCGACCACCTCGCGTCCACGCTCGCCCACCAGCGCAATGACGTTGACGTCCGCCTTGATGTTGCGGGCGATCATGCCCATGAGGGTGGACTTCCCGACGCCGCTTCCCGCGAAGATGCCCATACGCTGCCCTTTGCCGATGGTGAGCAGGCCGTCGATCGCCTTGACGCCGATCTGCATGGTCTGGCTGATGGGCGGGCGGTTCATGGGGTTGGAGTGGGTGCCGTTGATCGAGTAGCGCGCATCCCCCTCGATGGGGGGGCCGTCATCAAGCGGGTTGCCGATCGCGTCAACAGTGCGGCCGATCAGCCCTTCGCCCATCCGGATGGTGAGCTTTTCGCCGGTAGGCACTACAACGCTTCCAAAGCCGATGCCATCTACGTCTTCGTAAGGCATCAGCTGGATCGAGCTGCCCTTCAGGCCAACCACCTCCGCCAAAACCGAGCGATGGGGGTCCACCATGATGTTGCAAATATCCCCAATGTTGCTGACCAGCCCGGTCGCCTCAACAGTCATGCCGGCAATCTTGCTGATCTTTCCCTGATAAGCGTACAGGTCGTTGAGTTTTACCGCCCTGCGATAGCTCATCAGGTTGTATCCCGGCCGGTAGCTCATCTGGACGCACCCCCTTCCGCGCAAAATCCGGAGCTTTGGAGCCGGTCCCAAGGGGCGCCGCCCCTTGACCCCGCGATTTTTTGAAAAAAATCGAGTAAAACTTTTGTCTCCCAAAAAACCAAAAGTTTCGCCAGCCTTTTCAAAGGCTGCGGTTTCCAAAGGCAGGGCCTTTGGGCGCCGCGCGCACGCGGCGAAACACTTTATCCTATGAAGCGCATTTTTGGGTGATTTGAAAGAATCGAGTAAAACTTTTGTCTCCCAAAAAACCAAAAGTTTCGCCAGCCTTTTCAAAGGCTGCGGTTTCCAAAGGCAGGGCCTTTGGGCGCCGCGCGCACGCGGCGAAACACTTTATCCTGTGAAGCGCATTTTTGGGTGAATTGACGCCCTATGGGCGTCAAGAGGGGCTTTTTGCAAGAGAAAAAGCCCCTTCTTCCCTTGCCTAGTCGATATCCGCGAAGATCTCGCGCAGGTTGGCGAGCTGCACCGGCAC
This sequence comes from Anaerotruncus sp. 1XD42-93, assembly GCF_009917605.1. NCBI lineage: Bacteria > Bacillati > Bacillota > Clostridia > Eubacteriales > Oscillospiraceae > Anaerotruncus > Anaerotruncus sp. 1XD42-93. The sequence continues at coordinate 15,294 of NZ_QZEG01000029.1, forward strand.
CGACGCATCCACAATCGCCTCGGGCGTGTGGACGATGCATCCGCCGGGCGGCAGGTCACGCACCACGACGTCAACCTGCGGGCCGCCCGCCTGCACTGCGAACTCGGTCTGAAGCCGCTCGACCAGTGCAGGCAGCTTGTCGGAAACCTCTACTTCGATCCATTCGGCGTTCTTAATCGAAGAGACCGCCTGCCGGACCAGCTCAAGCAGGTCGGTGCCATCGTCCGCGATCCGCTTGTTGAGGATTTTTTCAGCGATATCTACAGATAAAAGGCGCAGATTCTGTTCATACTGATGGATGAACTCCTGTTGATGCGCCCGCATCTGGTCTAGGGTCTGGCCGATCTGTGCGATGCAGCCGGATATCTGGCCGCACATCTCGCTGTACCCGTCGGAATACCCCTGCTGGCGGGCCTGCTGGCGGATCTGCTCGGCCTCTGTGCCCGCCTGCATGAGGATCTGCGAGCGCTGTTCCTCGGCCCGGCTGACGATCTCGCGGGTGCGGGCCTCGGCGCTTTTGATCGCCGATTCAATCACCATCTGCTCGGTGTCGGACGGGTCAAAGCTGGCCCCGCCCTCCTCGTCGTGCACCGGCGAAGAGACGCGTTTTCTGGGCAGGTCGGGGATTTTGACCACCTGGTCGGAGACCGCCAGACCGCCCCGTTTGATGACGTTAAGCAATGATCTCCTCCCCTTCGCCGCGTGCGATCACGATTTCGCCCGCTTCCTCGAGCTGGCGGATCACGCCGACAATCTTCTGCTGCGCCTCTTCGACGTCGCGCAGACGGATATTATGCAGATACTGGATGTCTGTCTGGATGGTCTCACGCACACGCGAGGACATGTTCTGGAAGATAACCTCTTTGACGTCCTCGTTTGCGGCCTTGAGCGCAACTGCAAGGTCCTTGCTGTCGACCTCGCGGATAAACCGCTGGATCGCCAGGCCGTCGAGGTTGACGATATCCTCGAAAACGAACATGAGCTTTCTGATCTCCTCGGCGAGCTTCGGGTCCTGCTCGCCCAGCTCGTCGAAGACAAACTTCTCGGTGCTGCGGTCGACGCGGTTCATGATGTCCGCGATATATGGTACGCCGCCGACCTCGACCTGGTCCGCAGAGATGATCGAATCGAACCGGCGCTCAAGGGTTTTTTCCACAATGCTGACGATCTCGGGGGAGGTGCGGTCGAGGTTTGCAATCCGCTTGATGACGTCGATCTGCATCGTGCGGGGCAGCTCGGCAATAATCATAGAAGCCTGGTCCGACCGCGCATACGAGAGCACCAGCGCGATGGTCTGCGGATGCTCGCTGGCAAGCGCCATCTGGAGGCTCTTGTAATCCGCCTTGCGGATGAACTCGAACGCCTGGGTCTTGAGGGATTTCGAGAGCCGCTCCATCAGGGAGGCGGCCTGCTCGGGGCCGAACGCCTTTTCGAGCACGTCGCGCGCATAGATTACGCCGCCCTCGTTGATGACCTTCTGGGTGACGCACAGGCCGTAGAAATCCTCCATTGTTTCGCGCACGTCCTCTTCCGAGAGGCGCTGCATCTTGGCGATTTCGAGCGAGAGCATCTCGACCTCGTCCTCGCTGAGATACTTATAAACGTCCGAGGCACGCTGTGCGCCGAGTGAGATGATGACGGTAGCCGCGCGCTGAACCGGGCTCAGGCGCAATTTCTTTTCTGGCATCTCACTTTTCCTCCTTCAAAAGCGAACGGACAAGGTTCGCAGTGATCTCCGGGTTCTGCTCCGCGAAGGCGCGGACCTCTTCCACGATTGCGTCTTCCTTGACATTGACATTTGCAAGCGCCTCAGCCTGCAGGGCAAGCTTGTGCTCGGCGATCTCTTTTTCCATCTGCTGGCGCTGCTCCTCGGCTTCGTCGATGAGCGCCTGTGCTTCGGCATCCTTCTTGCGCTTTTTGCGGCGGCGGATCAGAAGGACGAGGAAGACGATCAGCAGGATCAGGAGGACCGCCACGCCCGAACCGATGATAATCAGCAGGGTATAGTCTGCCGCGCCGGGCACCGGGTTGGCATCGGCCGGTACGGTATCGATTGTGTAGTCGAGGTTGGTGACACGGATGTTTTCCGCGCTGATGTTGGTCCCCTTGGAGACCAGGTCAACCAGCAGCTCCTCCCGCTCGGTGGTAAAGTTCGGGTCCTTGACAACGACCGCGGCGGTCGCACGCTCGAGCACCGGCGCGCCCCGCTCCATCTGGGTCAGGACCTCGCTGATCGAATAGTCAACGCTGCTCTCAAAATTGGTGATCGCATTGTCCCCGTTGCCGGCGGTGTTGTTGCCGTATTTGGGGAAATCGGTGTTGTTCTCTTCTCCGACCAGCCCTTCCGCCGGGACGGTGCCGCCCTGGGAATACCGGTCCTCATAATGGTTGATAACGCCCTTGCCGTTGTCCTCGGGCACATACTGTTTCTGCTCGGTGCGCAGGGTTTCGAAGTTGAGCACCACCTTGACCACCGCGGTTACGCCGTCCGGGCCATAGGTCGGGGTGAGCAGCCGCCGGATATTGTCCTCGATGCTTTTGGCGACCGCCTGTTCCAGCTCCAGCTGCTTGGTGCTGTACTGGTTGGTGTCCGGGTCCTCGGTGCCCAGCACTTCCAAACCGGTACGCCCGTCGATCACGACGACATTATCGGCTTTCATGCTTGGAACCGCATAGGCAGTCAGGTTTTTCACCGCCTGCACCCGTTCCGGGGTCAGCTCGAAGTCCTCCCGCATCCGGATGGTGATTGCCGCCGATCCTTCCTGCTGTTTCTGCTGATCCCATATATAGTTGCTCTCTTCGGCAATGTTGAAGGAGACGTCCGCATACTCAACCCCGGTCTGGGCGAGCAGCAGCTGCCGCATCCGGTCCTCCATCTGGAACTTGAGGGTTGCCTGCTGTTCCAGCTCGGTCTTGGTGAACCCCGAGTTGTCGAGGAAGAAGTTATAGTTCGGGGAGGTCGGCTGGTAGCCGGCGCCGGCCAGCTCAAAGGTCAGCGTCTCCCACTGGGCTGCCGGTACAACCAGCTCACCCTTCCGGTTGATCTCCGCATCCACCTCCCGCTCCCGCAGCAGCGCATAAACCTGCTGGGTTTCGGATGTGGACATCCCCGGGAACAGGACCCGGTTGTCCTCCGGCTTGGCGTTGAGCATAACGGTGGCAGCCAGCGCGATCAGCAGGATGCCGGCCGCGCCCGAGATGATGCCTATTTTCTGCTTTTTGGAACGGTTCGCCCAAAAAGCCTTGATCTTTTCGATCCACTCTTTCAATTTTTCTTTCATTCCACTTGCCCGCTCTTTTCATTTTGGAATACGATCAGACCTGCATCGACATAATTTCCTTATAGGAGGTGACAGCCCTGCTCGTCAGCTGGACCGTGGTCTTGACCGCGCTTTCCAAAACCGCGGCATTTATCATAATGGTATGCAGGTCGGCCCCATTTGCTCCCAACGCCAGGTCGAGCGCATCCTCGTCGGCCACCTGCTGTGCCTGCTCAAGTGTTTTCAGCGATTCATTGAACATCTGTGCAAACGAGCCGCCCGAGAGGTTCTGCTGCTGGGGGGCCGCTTCCCCCTCGCCGGTTCTCATCCCACTCATCCGCTCCAGACGGTTCATTGGTACAATAAACATGCTCTCACCCATCTCCCTTTTTTCTGCGGGACCGTTCCCGCTTCTGCAATTTCTGCCTGATGTAAAATCTGCCCACTGTAAAAAAATAATCCCGTGAAAACGATATTGCGATTGAACAACCCAGTTATTAGCCGGCAGAAAGCCGCGTATTACGACCTTTTTCGCCTTTTACTCTTTCCTATTATACATAAAAAGAACTGGTATGTAAATATGAAAGCCATGCCCTTTTTTAATTTTTATCCCTTTTGCCTAAAAGCTACCCAAATCTTGTTTCCGAACTGTGAAATAAAACCAATTTCGTAAGACCCTGTCTCCGACATTACAAATTATGCTGGACAGGCCCGAAAAATGACTGGAAAAAAACTGCGCCCAAAGGGGCCGGGATCGGGCTTTTTTCGCCGGTCAACGGTAATTTTGGGACGTCCGCGGCTGGAAAAAACAACGAAAGGCGACCGCAGCGGACCTCCTCCGCTGACGATTGTTTTTTCTGTCCGGGCCGGCGCCGGGAGCATCCGTCCGGGGCATCTTGTCCGGTCTGGCGTCCCCGCGCCGCTGGAGGGCGGCTATTCCTCTTCTGTGTCGAATGGGTCGGAGGAGATTTCAAACGGGATGCGCCGTTCGCGCAGGACCGCTTTGACAAACAGGTTGACCGCAACCGAAGCGTTCAGGCCTACCGACGCACAAAACGCGTCAAACTGCCGCTTGACCTCTTCATCCATCCGAGCACTCAGCGTTGTTTGAGCCATGCAAAAACCACCCTTTCTTCGAGCTATTGTAACACAGTTCGCGCTTTTTTGCAATACAATGTCAGACAAACCTGCAACAAAAAATTTCACCCGCCCCGCGCCGGGCAAACAGCCTGTACAGCGGCCTGAGGGGCGCCGCTATCCCGGGAACCCGGGGCGACGCCCAGAAATTCCCGCCCCGGCAAAAAACTGCCGGAACAGCGTGGCCAGCGCCGTCCCGACAGTCGGAAAAGTCAATGTTATGATTCCGGCGGACCGTCCCGCCTCTTTGCTGGAAGGCCCCCGCGCGGCGCTCTTTCCAAAGGGCCTGTGCAGAATCCGGAACCGGAAGGCCCTAGGCCTGTTCTCCCTCTTTGGCCTTGGCGGCATCCAGCTTGCGCAGGCCCGCCCGGTAGTTGCGATAGATGCGGATTGCGTCCCCCTCGTAATCCAGCCCGAAGTAGGACGGGATCAGGTAGGTAAAGATGTAGTCGAGGCTCTCCGACTGCCCCACCGCAACCATCGTTTCGGTGATGATAACCCCGTTGAGGAACTGCTGGTTGGAGGCGTAGCAGGAGGTAAACAGGTAGTTGTACAAAACCTCCCGGATATTTTCGGGTTTGGAGATCTCTATGGTCAGGTTGACCGCCTTGCGCAGGAACCTGTCCGAAAACCTGACGTGGTCCTGGATCAGCTCCTCCAGCTTGAGCAGCCCGAATTCCCGCGCTGTGAAAGCGATATCGAGCAGAAGCCGGACAGTATCCAGACATTCCATCTTCTGTTCCCGGGTGCACTGGATGTGCTGCACAAAAAATTCCGTATCAATGCCGTTTCTCATTCGTTCTGTAGCCTGCCGCCGGCGCGCGCCGGACCCTCTCCAAGATTATTTGCCGATCTCAAGCGCCTTGAGCGCCAGCGTTTTGACGATCTGTAAAGCGGTGAAGTTGGCGTCATACGCGTTGGCCGCCGCCATCAGGTCGACCCGCTCCTCGGTCATGTTGACGTTCGGGTACATAACGTACCCGTCCTCGTTGGCGTCGGGGTGGGTCGGGTCAAACACCGGGACGAAATCCCGGTCGCTCTCGACGATCTCGGTCACCCGCACGCCCGCGTTCTCCACCTTCGCGCTCGCGTTGTCCAGCGCCGACTGGAAGTCGAACGCCCGCTCCTGGAAGACCACCTGTTTACGGCGGTATGGCTCACCGTTCGCGGTGCGGGTGGTCTTGGCGTTGGTCATGTTTTGCAGGATCGTGTCCATCCGGAACCGTTCAGCCGTCAGCGCCGAACCAACCGTATGCATCGAGTCCAAAAATGACATATCAGAATCCCTCCTTGTTTGTGCAGCGGTGCAGCACCTTACCTTTTTGATAGGTGTGCCGCAAGCAGCACTGGATGCGGGGTATCCGCCCCCGCGCGGCGGTTCTTTCTGTGCAGCGGTGCAGCACCTTACTTTTTTTAAGAGGTGTGCCGCAAGCGGCACTTTATGCCCGGTCCCGTCCGGGTGGTGGTTCTTTTTGTGCAGCGGTGCAGCACCTTACCTTTTTTGATAGGTGTGCCGCTCGCGGCACCGAATGCCCGGTCCCGTCCGGGCGGACGGCTTGTTTTTTGCTTGTGCAAAAAGCAAGATAAAAAGCACACATAAGCGGGGGTTCCACCCCCCTTATGAATTCCCCCGGAATCCGGCCCACCTCAAGCAGAGTGGAAACGACACTCATGTCAGAGCCTGCCCCGACCTGTTTTTTTGGCCAGACAGGCCCCGCCCACTCGACCCGGGCTGGAAGCAAAACGCCTTCGCGTCGGTGCCCGATCGGATAGGACTTCCCAGCCTGCCGGGGAGGGGCATACGGGGAGGGGGCACTGCCCCCTCGCCCGTAAGGCGCATCCTGCCCGAGCGTCGCGCGTAAGCGCGCTTCGGGCTGAAAGCCCGAGAAGCGAAGGGCGTTGTTTTGGTCTGGAACCCAAAACAACATGCGCCCGGTGACCCCTAGCCCGTGAGGCGCATCCTGCCCGAGCGTCGCGCGCAAGCGCGCTTCGGGCTGAAAGCCCGAGAAGCGATGGGCGTTGTTTTGGTCGGGATTCCAAAACAACATGCGCCCGGTGACCCCTAGCCCGTGGGGCAGCCCGCAGGGTCGTCGCGGCGCATGCCGCGCTTCGGGCCGCAGGCCCGAGAAGACCCGAGGAAGGCGCAAGCGCCTGCCCCGACCTGTTTTTTTGGCCAGACAGGCCCCGCCCACTCGACCAAAACTAGAAGCAAAACGCTTTCACGTCGGTGCTCGATCGATTCTGACTTTTGAAACGGCATGCGAACGTCTGGGGGCGAAATAGGGTGCAAGTCAGCCTTGAGCATGAGCGCTCTGCCTGGGGGCGTGGGGTTTTTTAAGGGGCATTGCCCCTTAAATGCGCTTTTCGTCCCTTTTCGCGCATCCGAAAAGGGACCCGCCGCGCGGGGGCGGACTCCCCGCATCCCATGCCGCCGACCGGCGGCATTCCTATTGAAAAGAGCAAGGTGCCGCGCAGCTGCACATCTTTATTTCGCAGTTTGGTCAAGCACGTAGTTCATGTTGGCGAACTGGCCGCTGATCTTGGTGTAAAGGTACTGGGTGCGGACATAGTTCTCGTAGAGCTTCATGCTTTCGACATCCGAATCGACGTTGTTGCCGTCCGGGCGCAGCTCAACCGCGTCATTGGTGTGGATGGTGGCCTGGAACCGGTAGGACCCGCCGACCCCGCCGCCTTTCTCTTTCTCCTTGTGCAGGACCTTGTCGAAGGTCACCGACTTGGACTTGAAGCCCGGGGTTTCGTAGTTGGCGAGGTTGTGCAGGATCATCTTCTGCTCAATCGCCAGGCCATCCAGGCCGCTCTTCATCGCGTTGAACGCCAGAGAATTGTAAAGCATCTTCATCCCTCCGTCTGCGGCTCGGGCGCGGAAACCGCTGCCTGCGCGCCGTCCTTCTGTTTGATCGTCACCTGTTCGGCGAGCGGGCTGTCCTTGGGGAGCAGCCTGCCCATCACCACAAACCGGTGCTGGGTATCCCCTTCCCCGTACTTGATGGTACAGGTGGAAAGGGTAAGGATTTTGTCGTCCGGGCGGACCGTCACCCCATAGTCGTAGATCGACTGGTTTACCGCTTCCTGCGCGAGGGCGGTCAGCTCGTCGCCCGAGAGGTTGGTTTTGATGTAGTCGAGGCTCACATGCGGATAGAACACCGCGAAAATCTCCCACTGCATCGTCTCGCCGAGCACCGTCAGCTCGATATAGGGGTGGGACGCGGCAAACTCCGGGTCGGTGAACTTGAAAAGCTGGGAGAACCGCGGCCCGTCGGGGTTATCCTTCAGGTCGCTGTGCCCGTAGATCACCGTATTGGGGGAAAGGCGGGTGCGCGGGCCGATCGAGTTGGTGTAGTCGGCAAAGTAGCAGCCGTACACATCCTCCTTTTTGCGCTCGGTCCGGCGCAGGTACTCCACATTGTCCATCCCCTGCAAAACGCTGTCGTTGACGTCGGTGTCCGGGATCCGCAGCCATGCGACGGTATCCGGATTCTGGGAGCGCTCATAATTGAGCGCCTCGGCCACATCGACGTCGGTCTGCGGGCGCTTGCGCACCCCCAGCGACGGGGAATTTGGCTGTTGCTGCTGCTGGGAAGAGGCCGCGGACGAAGCCGGGCCGGCCTGCGCCGGGGCGTTGGACGGGAGCAGCTTTTTCACCGCGCTGCATCCGCCCAGTCCCGCCGCCAGCGACAGGGCCAACAGGGTACACAGAAATTTTTTCATGGATTCTCCTCCGGGACGCCCGTCCACGGGTTGACCTTGTTGAAGTCATTGTTGAGCAGGGTATCCTCGCCCTCCACGCCGTACATCAGCTCCGCGCCGTAGATATAGTGCGGGCGGGTGACGATGTAGGTCGAGAAGTGGTCGATCGAAACCGCAAAGGTTCCCTGCGAATTCGCGAGGATCGAACCGTAATAGTCGATCCGCTCCCGGTCCTCGTTGTAGTAGTGCCAGTAGAGGGTGTCGTCGTGGTACCGGTAGCCGAGGTTGAGGTGCAGCGTCGCGGTGCCGGGCAGCATCCCATGGTACGGGAAGTACATCATGACGATCCGGTTGCCGCGCAGGTCGTCATTGCTGCTGCGCCGGTCTATGATCTCCATGATAGCATCTTCCTGCGGGGTTGTAAAGAACATTCTGAAATCAAAGATTTCCTGCTGCGGTACCACGCGGGTCAGGTCGGACGCCTTGAACTCGATCGAGTAGTCGTTGCCCTGGAAGATGATCGTCTTTTCGGGGTATTTTTTCAGCTCCGCAAAGACGTTCGCGTTGACACGCGGGTATTCGTCGATCGCAATGAGGATCACGTCGCCGGAATTCTCAAAGTCGATGTCCTCGACGTCGAGCGGGGTGAGGTTCTTCATATTTTCCTCATCGTTGCGGAACACGCTGATGTTATAGGTCTTGGTGTAGGTTTCGCCCGCGCTCGAGGTCACCACGATCGAGAACTGGTTCTCACCGTCCTGCACCGAAGCCGAATAGTTGCCGTTGTAGTCGCCGATCGAGCGGGTGCCCTGGAAAATCTCCATGGTCGCGTATTTGTCGGCCGGCTTCGCCTGGATTTCCACCTGGTAGCAGTCCTCGGGCACCACGACCTCATAGTCGGTGGTGGCGGGCCGGAAGTCGGGCGTCATCTGCCCGAACCCGGTCTTGGAGCTGAAGCCGATCTCGAAATCGGGGTTCATGTAGCTGTAGTTGACGTCCAGGTATTTCAGGTCGGCATTGGTGGTCTTCTCGATCATGTTCGGGTTGGTGAAGGTGATCGTATAGGTCTCGGTGGTGACGCCGTCCTCGGCAGTGACCACGATGGTGACCGTCTGCTCGACATAGATAATCGCGATCGGGTCGGAGCCGACGCCGCTCGGGGTGAGGATCTCCTCGATCTCGATGGTCGCGTTGGCGTCGTTGGCGGTTGCGGTCACAACCGTATCCACCGCGCCCGCGATCAGGGTCGCCTCATAGTCGTAGGTCGAAGCGGTGAACGGCGGGCGCAGCCCGGCCGGATAAAGCAGCTCGTCAAGCTCGACGTTGGTCGCGGTCAGGTTGCGCAGGCGCGCATCGCTGCTCGGCGCGGCCCGGCGGACCACCACTTTATAGATCGACTCGTGCCCGGGGTTGTATTCCTCGTAATCCTCCGCCCGCACCGTGATCGTGAATTCGGTCTGGGGGTTATCCTCATACCGGTTCAGCTCGTAGTCGCGGGAGGTGGAGCTGCCTTTGGTATCCGCGTCCTTGATCTGGTTGCCCAAGCCCGGCAGTATCCCCATGATGCCCTGGTTGCTCTTAATCCAGATCTTCTGCCCCTCCTGCCCGAGGAACGGGGTGAAATTGACCTTGGTGGTCGAGTAGGGCACGTCGAGGTAATAGGTGTCGTAGTTGTCGCCGCGGAAGTTCAGGCTCAGGTCGTGCTCCTGGTCCGCCTTGTCCTTGCCCTTCACCTTGAGGTTGAGCAGGTCGGAAATCTCGCTCGGGCGCGCCCGGTTGACCTCGATGGTATAATCGGTGAACCAGTCGCTGTCGCCGGGGTCGTTCTTCTGCACAGCCTCCCAGATCTGCTCGTCGGACTTGCCGTACCCGGCCTCCGAAACGACGATCAGGTGCAGCACGTCGGGGAGTTCGTCCTCGCGCAGGAAGTCGATGTCAACCGCCTTCTTGATCGAGAAATCCGAGGTGATGTCCACAAATTTCCGTCCGCCGCCGTTCGGCTTTTTCAGGTTGTAGACGCAGAGGATCTTATAAATCGTGCTGAGCGGGTTCTCGGGGTCGGGGGACTGCGCCGCCTTGATCTGGAGCTTTGCGGCCGAATAGGGCAGGTCCTTAACCACATAGGTCAGCGTGTTCTCGTTGACCGCCGGGGTGTACGGGACCGTCTCCCCATCGAGTTTCGCAAGCTCGAGCATCCCCAGCCCCGAATGTTTGGATGGGTCCGCGCGGCGGATCTGCAATTCGTAGACGCGGTCGGGGTTGGCGAGCGGGTCGTACCGGGTCGCCTCCGACCAGACCTTGATTTTCAGGTTGTAAAGGCCGTTTTCCAGCTGCGGGATGTCGGCGAGCTGGAGCCATTCCTTCTGGCCGAACAGCTGGGTCTTATACTGCTTGAGCGGCGGGTCGAACTCGACTTTTGCGTTCTCGTCGGAAGGGGTGGCGCTCATCCAGATCCAGTCGGTCATGTAGGGGACGGTATAAATCTCCTTCTGCACCAGCGTGGAACCGTCAAACGGGGTGAACAGGTTGGTCGTTTTCTCCTCCTGGTCGCCGTCGCGGTAGCCCTCCACCTTGATGAGGCTCGCGTCGACGCCCGGCGACCGCCGGATGATCTGGAGGATATAGTCCATATGGATGGTGGGGTTCTGCGCGGTGGTGCGGAAGGTCACGGTGATCGGCACCCCGTCGGGCAGCGGCTGGCCCTGCCGGAAGAAGAGCAGCGTGATCCCCTCGCCGATCGAATCGGTGCGGTTTCCGCTCTTGACCTTGGACCACGGGTCGGTCCCGTCGCCCGAATCGCCCTTGTTCAGGAATACCCGGTTGCCGGTTGCGTCGAGATAGTACGCCTGCCAGAGGATATCGACCGTCTGCTGGGCAAGCGGGTGGTTTTTGGTGGGGATGAACTGGAGGCCGGTCGAGGTGTAGGGCACCTCGATGATGTACTGCCCGGTGTTGTCCTTGTCGAACTGCCAGGGATCGGTAGTCGCCGACTCGTAGCCGACCACCTTGCCCTCCTGGTTTTCGATGACGATGGATTTCAGCCGCGCGTCATCGCTCGGGGAGGTGTTGTCGACATCGAGGGTGATAATCCGCGTCAGCGCCGGGTCGTCGACATATTCGCCGGTGGCGGTGAGCTGCCCGTAGTTGATGGTCAGAACCGCGCGGCCCTTGTGCGCGGCCACCAGCTCGAGCGCGATCTTTTTCGGCTCAACGTCCGCCTCCTGCTTGCCGGGGTTGTTCAGCTTGATGCTGGTCCCCTGCTGGATCGCGTCGTCCGCGCGGATCTGCACCACCTCTTCTTCCCCGGTGAAATCCTCTTCGTCGGTCTCCTCCTGGGCGGTGTGCTCCACGTCGATCCGCACATATTCCGCCCAGCCGTTGCCCGAACCCATCATGAGGTTCAGGTCATACTGGTAGGGCTTTTTGGGGTCCCTGTAGCCCGGGATGCCGCCCTGGAAAACGTCCATCTCAAGCCGTTTGTTGCCGGTGAGCGCGGTGTCGATCACCGTTGCGCCCTCGGGGTTGTGGGTCTGGTACTCGACCGTCTCCGGCTTGACCCCCTTGCCGCGGACGATGATCGGGATTTTAATCGTTACATCCGATTGGAAGGTCGCCTTTCCATCCGCAGTGGTATAGGAAACCACTGCGGAGAGGAACCCCTCCACATTTTTTTCCGGCAGTTTTTCTTTGTTCAGGATCACCTGTTGGGTGACCTCGTTCTGTGCGTTGGGGTCGTCGGGCGGCGGCGGGGAGGTGGTCACGACGGTCAGCAGGTCCTCCAGCTGGACGTTCTGCCCGTTGTCGTTGGTGGTGCCGACCGTCCATGCGACGTCGAACTGCGCGTTCCAGTCCTTGATCTTTTTGACCAGCCAGAAATCCTCGGTGATGAACTCGAGCGAGTTGCGCGGGTCGAGGGTGATGTACTGGCTGTCGGTCATGCCGACCTTTTTGCCGTCCTCACGCACACTGGCATCCACCCGCTCGGCAATCTCGTTGACTGCGGTCATCGGCGGTTTGATAGTGAGCGCGAGGGTGTTGGAAACCGGCTTGCGCAGGATGAGGGTGAACTCGGTGCCCTTGCGGATGACATCGTTGGTGTCGGTCGGCGCGGGCAGGAGCGTTGTTGTTGTGTTCCCTTGGTCATCCACTTCAAAGTGCCCGGGCAGCGACCCCCATTTATTCCCGTCCTTATCGGTAACCTCGTTTTCATCATCGGGGTTGCGGTAGCCCTGGTACTGTCCGTAGGGCTTGAAGAAGAACGACTGGTTCCCGGTTTCGGTTGCGACGCCGACCAGCTCGATCTGGAGCTGACCGTCCGGCTGGCGCAGGGCGCGCACATCGGTTACATTCCCGAACACGCCCTCCTTGCTGGCGATCTCGATCCCCATCGCCACGCCGCCGGGCTTCCCGTCGACCGGCTGCTCGCCCCGCGTGACCCTTAGGTGAATTTCACCAAACTCCTGCACGCGGGTGGGGTTGATCGTCGCGTTCTCTTCGGGGATGGCGGGCTGCCCGCTTGGCTTCTGGATGACGATACCAGTCCCGCGCAGGGTATAGTAGTTTCCGTTGAACATGATGGTGACGTCCGTCCCCTTGGGGTCGGGCGGGTAGTCCTTGGAAATCGTCAGCCTGCGCTTGTTGCCGCCCGCGTCGCGGATCACCAGGTCCTCCTTGCCGTTCTCGTTCGGCTTGGGCGCGTTGTTCTGGGCGTCCCAGGTGAAGTTGTCGTTGACATCCTTGGCGTATCCCGCCTTGGTGGTTTCGGTAAAATTCACAATCGTACCGCTGACCGCGGTACGGGTTTCGGTGTCAGTGGGGTTTTTGTCCCACGGGTCCTTGGTAAAGGCCAGCGTCGCGGCCTGCTCGGTCGTAGCGCGGGAGGAATCCCCTGCCGCACGCGAAGAACCGCCCGCGACATTGATCGGGGCCGCATCCAGCTCGAGCGAAAGCCCGGACGAGACGCCCGCAGCCATCACGAACGCCAAACAGAAAGCCGTTATTTTTTTCCAGCTCATATCTATATTACCTCACAACCATCCAGATTCCGCAGGGATGCGCCCCTCATGCACCCTGCATTTTTGCATCCGGCCAGAGCACCGGAAAACCGTCCCTTGTTTTCCGGCGGCGGGAAAACCCGCTGACGCACCAGGCAGCCCCTTGGCCATCGGGTCCGAAGCAAGACCGCTTGGAGCGGCCTTTTGCGGCAAAAACCACCGCAGGCTCGAAACCGGCCAAAAAGCTGCCTTCAAGCCATCTGATTATACCTTACATTACACTTTTCGACCGCCTGCCGCAAAACACAAGTCCGGGCGGGAGGTTTTTTTGTCCAGCTGCGCAGCACCTTGCCTTTTTAAGAGGTGTGCCGCGAGCGGCACAGGATGCCCGGTCCCGTCCGGGCGGACGGCTTGTTTTTTGCTTGTGCAAAAAGCAAGGTAAAAAGCACACATAAGGGGAGTACCCCTTATGTATCCCCCGGAAGGGTGCCCGCCTTTGGCTGGGCGGAAGGGACACGCATGTCAGTGCCCGCCTCTACCTGTTTTTTGCCCAGACAGACCACGCCCACTCGCCCCGGGCTGTGCCGCAAAACCCCTCTACACTCTGCCCGATCAGGTCGGAAGGGTTCCATCAAATGCGAACGCCTGGGGGCATCCGAGGGTGCAAGTCAGCCCTGAGCATGAGCGTTTGTCTGGGGGCGCGGGGTTCTTTAAGGGGCGTCGCCCCTTAAATGCACTTTTGGTTCCTTTTCGTGCATCCGAAAAGGGACCCGCCGCGCGGGGGCGGACACCCCGCATCCCCTGCCGCCGGAAGGCGGCATTCTTCTTAAAAAGGTAAGGTGCTGCACCGCTGCACATCTCCCACCATCGCCTGGGGGCATCCGAGGGTGCAAATCAGCCCTGAGCATGAGCGCTTGTCTGGGGGCGCGGGGTTCTTTAAGGGGCGTTGCCCCTTAAATGCACTTTTGGTTCCTTTTCGTGCATCCGAAAAGGGACCCGCCGCGCGGAGGCGGATTCCCCGCATCCCCTGCCGCCGGAAGGCGGCATTCCTGTGAAACAGGCAACGTGTTGCGCAGCAATACAAAAAAGCATCCCCCCGGAAAATTCCGGGAGGATTGCCAAAAACATCAGTGTTTTCTCGCATTGCGGTCCGCCTGGATGAAAGCGTCCCGCAGTTCTGTGACCAGAGGAATGACCTCCTCGATCAGTTTGGGGTCTTTTTTGAGGTTGGCCTGTACCGCCTGCCGGATGAAATAGTCGTAAAAGGCATCCAGCTCAGCCGAAATTTTGTACTGATGGTCAAGAGTCGCCCGCAGATGGTTGAGAATGCGCTGGCCCTTTTGCAGCGCCCGATTGATCTCGGTGATGTTCGGTTCCGGCTCGCGCATATACATTGCCGCGCCGCTGAACTGCTTGATGATCTCATTATAGAGCTTGGTGAGCATCTCCCCCTGCGTCATGGTCATAACCGACTGCTGCTGGTATTTCTGGTAGGGGTTCACTGGCATTCGTTTCCTTCACCTCGTTATTCTAAACTCACTCTGTTTTAGTAGCCGAACTGCTGGGAAAGCCATGCGCTCTGGGAGCTCATCTGGGAAACCAGCTTCTCCATTGCGTTGAACTTGCTCCAGTAGCGGTTCTTCTCCAATTCATATGCATTCTTCAGGTTCTTGATCTTCTGCTCGATCTCGCTCAGGCGCTGGTTATAGTCGCTCGAAGCCTCGCTTGCGCCGCCCTTGACGCCCGCGATCTGGACCAGTGTACCCGGGCTGCCCGAGCTGGTGTTTGCCACGCCGTTGAGGATATCGTTCATCTTGTTACCGATGCCGTCCTCGCTGGTGAACAGCTTGGCGACCTCGTCGGGGTTGCTCTCGAGCGCCGCGCGCAGCTTCGCTTCGCCATCCGCATCCATGAAGAGCTTGCCCTTCTGGGTATAGTCGCCGGTGTCGATCCCGAGGTCATACAGCGCGTAGGCCGAATCCGCAGGCCGCTCGTAGAGCACCGAACGCATGGATTGCAGGAAGCTCTCGAGCACGTTGTCGCGGCGAAGCAGGCCGGTCTTGGCCTTCTCTTCCCACTTCTCGATCTCCTTTTCGGTCATCTCTTTTTTCTGTGCATCGGTCAGCGGGGCATAATCGCGGTATTCCGCATCCGCATCGACCAGCCCGTTGATCTTGTCGAGCAGCGCGTTATACTCCTCGATGAAGCCCTTGATGCCGTCTACGATCTGGTCGGTGTTGCGGTTGACGGTGAGCGTCTCCGCCTGGTCGGTGGTGTTGGTAAAGGTCATGGTCAGGCCGTCCTGGCTGATGGTGTTGCTGTTGCGCGCCATCGCCACCCCGTCAAACTCGAAGATCGCGTCCTTGCCTTCCACAAAATTGCCGATGCGCACAGCGCCGCTGTCGGGATCCTGCACCGAAGCCCCCCCGTCAATATCGGTGGTATAGGTGGTGGTGCTGCCATCCGCGCCGAATACCGATGCCATCAGGCTGCCGGTGGTGTCCTGGATGTCGATCTTAAAGCCATCCCCGCTGTTGTTTGCGGTGAGCGAGAAGGTGCCCGAGTTGGACTGGTAGGTCATCGTAACACCGGCGCCGCTGTTATTGACCGCGCGCATCATCTCCGAAATGGTCATGTCCTTGTTGACCTCGATCGTTTTGCCGTTGATCGAGAAGCTGGCCTTGCCATCCGCGTCGAACGCGTCCTTGAAGTACATGCCCAGGTCGCCGCCGATGCCGATCCGGTTGCTTTCGCCGTTGAGCACGCCGAGCGTGGTCTGGTTGGCGTTGTCGCCCGAGATCATCACAGTGCTGGTCTTATACTGGGTAGACAGCTTGAACCCGCCGGTGGTGTCGTCCATAGACATCTGGACCTTGCCCTCGCCGAACGCGAAGTCAACCTGCTCCTGGAACTGCCGCTGGATCTCCCGGCGCTGTGCGGCTTCGTCCGCCTGCTCCATCACCTTTTCCATATCAATCTTGACGGTGGTTTTCGCGCCGTCGTAGGTGATGTCCACATTGAAGGTGACGTCGCCCTCTGTTTTCGGTGCATTCGCAGCGGTCATGGTGCCGTCCTTGCCGAGGGAAGCGCCGGCAACCAGGCCGGTCATCGCGAGGCCCTCGCTCGAGGAGGAGGTCAGGACCTTGATCTCATCGGTATACTTGCCCTTGTCATCGGTGTTGGTGCTGGTGATGACCACTTTGCCGTCCGTATTGACGGTCGCACTGATCCCGTCAAACTTGGAAAGCGCCTCGTTCAGGCGGTCTGCGATCTGCTGGGGGGTCGGGTACTCGACTTTGTTGTCAGCGGCATTCTCCTTGACAAGATCGCTGAAATCCACGTCGACCGACTTGCCGTTCACCGAAAGCGAGACGGTGCGTTCCTCGGCGAGCGCGTCCTTCATGGCAGTCTTGTACATCTCCGAGATGTTTGCAGTGCCTTCCAGGTCATGCTTGCCCGCAGCCGAGGTCGAAGTGACCTTGGACGCGGTCGCGAGCTGCGAAACCTTGACCGAATGGCTCCCCACCGCGGCGGAGCTATCCACCGACGCGCGGATCGCAGAAGAGGTGGACGCGATGCTCATCGCATTGAAAAAGGATGGGCTCATCAAGCTGGTGCTGGAAAAATCGCTGAAGCTCTTTTTGAAGAACTTGCTCTGGAAGCTGTTGATCTGGGTGATCAGATCGCGGTAGATCTCCTGTTTCCAGATGGTCTGCTGTTTCAGAGCATTCTGCTTGTCAATCTTCGCCTGGGTCCCGGAGAGCAGCGCTTCGACCATGCTCTCGGTGTCCATCCCGGACGCCATGCCTGAAAAGCCTTTATTGCTGCTCGGGTTATTTACGTAACTACTGGTAGAATTCACATTCATATTTCAGACCTCCGATGCTGCATAAATTGCTTCTATTAAAAATAATCGTACAAAATGCCCCAAACTAAAGGGACTTGTTTAAAAAGTGTGCAGCGGTGCAGCACCTTACCTGTTTAAGATGTGTGCCGCAAGCGGCACCGGGATGCGGGGTATCCGCCCCCGCGCGGCGGATCCCTTTTCGGATGCACGAAAAGGGACCAAAAGTGCATTTAAGGGGCGATGCCCCTTAAAGAACCCCGCGCCCCCAGACAAACGCTCATGCTCAGGGCTGATTTGCACCCTCGGATGCCCCCAGACGATGCTGGGAGATGTACAGCGGTGCTGTACCTTACCTTTTTTGAGAAGTGTACCGCAAGCGGCACAGGATGCCCGGTCCCGTCCGGGCGGACGGCTTGTTTTTTGCTTGTGCAAAAAGCAAGGTAAAAAGCACACATAAGGGGGAAGCCCCCTTATGTATCCCCCGCGCCCCCAGACAAACGCTCATGCTCAGGGCTGATTTGCACCCTCGGATGCCCCCAGACGATGGTGGGAGATGTACAGCGGTGCAGCACCTTATGGCAGCATCCGTTTGGCCCCAGCCCAAACGGATAGGCGCTCGCGCCTTCCTCGGGTCTTCTCGGGCCTTTGGCCCGGACTGCGAGCCGCAGCGAGCGTTTCGAGGCCAACCGCCGCAGGCGGCTCTTAGGCCGAGATCGCGGCATCCGCCGCGACGACCCTGCGGGCTGCCTCACGGGCGAGGGGTCACCGGGCGCATGTTGTTTTGGGTTCCAGACCAAAACAACGCCCTTCGCTTCTCGGGCTTTCAGCCCGAAGCGCGCTTACGCGCGACGCTCGGGCAGGATGCGCCTTACGGGCGAGGGGGCAGTGCCCCCTCCCCGTATGCCCCTCCCCGGCAAGCTGGGAAGCCCGACCCGATCGGGCACTGTGTAATGGGGTTTCGCGGCACAGCCCAGGTCGAGTGGGTGGGGCCTATCTGAACAAAAACAGGTTGGGGCGGGCACTGACATGCGCGTCTTTTCCGCCCTGCTGGAGGCGGGCAGCGTTTTGGGGGATACGTAAGGGGGACACCCCCTTACGTGCACTTTTGGTACCTTTTCGTGCATCCGAAAAGGTACCCGCCGCGCGGGGGCGGATTCCCCGCATCCTCTGCCGCCGGAAGACGGCAGTCCTATTTAAAAAGGCAAGGTGCTGCGCAGCTGCACAAAAAAGCTCCCCTAGGCCCTCCCCAGCTGCGAGCCGGGATAGCCGCCGCGCGCGCCCATCGAGCCGTAATATTTCGCGGCCTGGGCGCCCTGCCCGCGGTTGGACTCCCGGATCAGGGAAAGGGTGCGCTCCCGCACCTCCTCCAGCCGGGTGTGCAGCTGGATATTTGCCTCCCGCAGACGCAGTCCCACCGCGTCGGAGGCGCGTGCCGCGTCATAGAACTGTGCGGCCCAGCCCGGCAGCTCCCCGCGCGAGGCTGCGGGATCGAGCGCGCGCAGCAGGACCGGCTCCCCTGCACCGTCGCAGAACCCCCTGACCTGTGCTTCCAGCTCATCCACCCGTTCGATCAGCCTGCCGCGCTCCTCCATCCCTTCTTCGAGGTCGTCATCCTCACAGGTCAGCATCCGGAGTGAGACCTCTTCAAACCGCTCCAGCAACTGCTTTTTTTCGTCGAGCAGGCGGAGCAGACCGTCATATTCCTTCATAAAAACCTCTCGCTTTCCTCTGTATTTTTTTGGCCGAAGCCCTCTATACAAACTCGGATTTTTGTATTATAATCGAAGTATCCGGAAGGAGCCTTTTGCGGCCCTTCCAGGTCTGCGGACCCTGTCAAAGCGCGCTGGCGCTTCTGGCCCGCCGCCTGAAAATCTGACTACACCATCCGAACGGATGGGCTGCATCATCGCGGGAGGCGTCTCCCGCTTTTTGTCATAAAAAGGAGGAACCTGCCTTGAGCTATAGCAAAAGTGATCCGAAATTTCCCGGCGTCATCAAGACGCTGGATGACCGCCTGGTCGAAAGCGGCACCATTACAGTCTCTCAGGAGAACAAAAGCGTGGAATTCCGCGGGGAATTCGTCCCGCTTTACAACCGCGGGGAACATCTGAAGATCGTACGCACCCAGGACGGTGTTGAGGTGATCAGTTATACCGGGGAGGTCTACCTGTCCTCGCCCCAGATGCTCCGGATTGTCTCGATCACCGAAGAGATGCTGCCCGGCGCGCGCAGCGTGTTCCTCTATGACGTAGACCTTCCCGCCAAGCTCCAGGCTGAACTGACCCGCCCGCCAAAGGGCAAGTTCGGCCTGTTCCACCGCAAGCCCCAGCCCCATGAAGAGGTTCTGGACGTGCGGGTCCACGCGGTTTCGCTGCGGCAGATCAAGTTTACCACCGAGGAGCTGCTCGACGAAACCCAGCCGCTTTTGCTTTCGCTCGAGGAACCGCGCCTCCAAAAAGTCCAGCTCACCATCAACCATATGATCGACCTGGGGCAGTCCAAACGCGGGTATAAATGCTCGATCGCCAGCATCGACGCCGCCTCCCGCTCCAACCTCGAAAGCTACATCAGCTACCTGAGCACCCAGAACAGCAGTTTCCGGTAGATTTGTGCAGCTGCGCAGCACCTTGCTTTTTTTGATAGGTGTGCCGCAAGCGGCACCGGGATGCAGGGTATCCGCCCCCGCGCTGGGGTTCTTTTTGTGCAGCGGTGCAGCACCTTACCTTTTTTGAGAGGTGTGCCGCAAGCGGCACCGGGATGCGGGGTATCCGCCCCCGCGCGGCGGGTCCCTTTTCGGATGCACGAAAAGGAACCAAAAGTGCATTTAAGGGGCGACGCCCCTTAAAGAACCCCGCGCCCCCAGACAAGCGCTCATGCTCAGGGCTGATTTGCACCCTCGGATGCCCCCAGACGATGGTGGGAGATGTACAGCGGTGCTATACCTTACCTTTTTTGAGAAGTGTGCCGCAAGCGGCACCGGGATGCCCGGTCCCGTCCGGGCGGACGGCTTGTTTTTTGCTTGTGCAAAAAGCAAGGTAAAAAGCACACAT